>JBHAEC010000046.1:0-5623 GCA_041855385.1 Veillonellaceae bacterium | reverse complement strand
TTTTCATATCCTTTCAGTTGGCGTACCTGTTCCATATATCGGTCATATTCTTGACGAAGGCTAAAAAGATCATTTTCTGTCAGTGCCCCATTCGCCGCTTCCGGTAGCCATGCCCGCCAAGACGCTTTTGCTTCATCACTTTGCTTCTCCAGTGCCTTGCCTTCTTCCGACCATCGAATCATTTCCTGTTCATAGGCGTGAATCTTTGCCAGGTCAATATTTCGACTATAGTAAGACTTCCGCATATTTTCGTACTCTTTTTGCAGGGAGATAATATCTTCCGTCTTCATTGCTTCTCCGGAACTTCGGCTCAAATTCTCAAGAAGTTCCTTCTCTGCGGTTATAACTTCAGTTAATCTCCGCTTTTTATCATCATATTGGTTCCTCTGGAAGTGACCATACGCAAACGAACCGGCACCGAAAACAACAAGCAAAGTAACCGCAATAATCCAGCCATAGTCTGTGCTACCCCTGGATGCAAAATATAAAGCAACTGCAGCTACAGCCAAAAGTATACTAAGCACTGACCAAAACTTAGTACGCGGTGTCCGGAGAGTGTGCTCTAGCAATTCTTTTTCCGCCTTTTCTCTCCTTTGACTGGCGGCGCGCACATCCTCTATATGTTGCCCCATCGCTACGATATCTTCTTCTCTTACCTGCTCTTCCTGTGCTTCGTCCATTCCCGCCGGACGAATGGGTTCTCTATATTGCCACTGGCTATATGTATCCCTTAGAAGACGCATTTTTTGTGCTCGCCTTTCCCCTTCCGCCCAGTCCACTTCTTCCGGCATAGGCAAGTCGTCACGCCATGTTGTATGCATCTTACGGGCAAGGGCAATCTGCTCTTTTACTTTTTTTATGTACGCTTCCCCTTCGCGGCAATTTTTCTGTAATTCTTCCCAGTTTATCAGCTGTTGATGCAAACTCTCAATATCTCGGCCATAAAGTCCGATAGGAGCATCGGGCGCAAAATTCTCAGGAAGCAGCCCCTCTTCTTTTCCCTTCCAAATTCGCATATGCTCCCGACATTGACTAATTTCTTCATCCAAGGCCAAAAATTTTTCTCTTTCCAGGCCTTCCGATCCGGACATGGAGGCCATTTTAGCCTTTGCTTCCTGTGCCCGCTTGTAGGTATCCCAGGCACGCAAAACCAAGTCAACACTTCCCACATACTCACGCCACTGGTGCAAACGCTCTTGAATTTCACCCTCCGTTATAATGGTTCCGTCCAATCGTTGCTGCAAAGAAAAGTATTCCTGTTCCTGATTTTCCAGCATAGCAAGCGTGTTTCTATTCTGTTGCATCCGCTCCATAAGAATATTAATCTTCCTCTTTCCGTTAGCAGATGCCACAAGGAGATCTGTCATGGTTTTTTCAATATCCTTTACCGCCGCGCTAAGCTTTTCTCCTCCTTCCACTCCGAAAAATCTTGTACGCACTTCCACATCCGTAAGGAGCGCCACGCCCTGCAAATCCTCTACAGTGAGTGCAAAAATGCGCTCGTAGGTTTTTCGATCCAGCCCATGCCACCATAATTCCGCCGGCTCCGAAAGCAGAGCTTCTTCTCCTGTAGCATAAAACTTCGTCTTCTTTTTTTCCCGCTCCAGGTGGAAGGTTTTTCCTTTCCGCGTCATCGTAAGTATGCCATGATTGTTTTTCTTTTCTTTTGTATTAAAGCCAAAAAGCAGCGCACGCATAGCCATAAGTAACGTCGTCTTTCCGCTCTCATTAGGCCCGTATATGAGATGTACTCCTTTTTCCTTCGGGGTAAACTTCCAATCCCGGTAGCACCCGAAGGTTTTCAAATATATATCAGTAATCTTCATGACTATCTCCTACAATCCGCAATGCGCCCTCTTGTTCGGCTCTCTTCAGCGCTTTTTCAATAATATCATTCGACAAAAATTGCGTATACTTGCCTAATCTCTTCGCTTCAGGCCGATTCTCCAAAAGTCCGCGAAGAGCAGTCAGGCGCTCTTCTTCCTCTAAGGTAGCAACACTATCATAGGTGGCCAAGTAATCGCCTAATATATCAGGCAGCTTTCGGCGCTCCTTTAAATCCAAAGGCAGCATAGTTTCGTCGTTTATTTCATAGGGGATGACAAAGCTACCTCTGCTCTTTTCTTCTTCTTGTGCAGATAGGAGCCACATATCCCGCACTTCTTCATTATGACAAGCTTCTGCCAGCTTTCCTTGTCCGGTTAAAACGAGAGAAAGCAATACCGGCTTTCTAACCTTTGTGCGCAACAGTTCTCTTTTGTGGCGAATCATTTCCGCTATTTCCGCCACCATCGTCAAGTTATTGATGGAAACCACTTCTTCCTGAAAGCGAAGAGCTGAAGTTTCCATAAAGGTGAGCTCTGTATGCCCACTGTTGCTCACCTGCACCATGTAACAACCTCGCGGTCCGCTTTCACTTCTCTTTAATCCCTGTGGGTTGCCGGGATATACAATAAAGGGATCTTCGGAAAGGACCTCTCTTTTGTGAATATGCCCCAATGCCCAATAGTCCATACCACCCTGCTTTAAGTCTTCCAAGGAGCAGGGGGCATAGGCGCTCCCCTCTGTCCCTGCCACCATAGCATGCAAAAGACCGATAGCATATTCATCCTTACTGTCTCTTTTAAAGCGCAAAGACAAATTTTCCGTAATGTTCTTCACTCCATGGCTGATACCATATACAGCAGCGACTTCCTTACCTCGCACCAATAAAGGCACGCGTTCCACTTTTTCCGAAGAAAACACGTGTACTCCTTTTGGAAAAGGAATCTTCGCCTTCCATTCACTCAAGGGATCATGATTTCCATGAACAATGAATACGGGAATTCCTTTTGCCGATACACGTTCCAATTCTTGAACAAACTTTACCTGTGCGGACAGATTATGGTCACTGCTGTTATAGATATCCCCACTGATAAGCAAGGCATCCACTCTCTCTTCCACAACGATGTCCACAATATTTCTAAACGCCGTATATGTAGCCTCTAAAACAGCCTCATCTCCTATTTTCCCAAGAGACTTGAGATAGCTGAAAGGGGCTCCCAAATGTAAATCTCCACAATGTATAAATCGAAAAGGTGTTCCCATCTATATTCCTTTCCAAGCTTGAGCTAGGGTACTCACTGCTTTTTCCAATTCATTCTTTGGTATAGCGCTGAAAGAAAGTAAAAATCCCTGACATCCGAATCTTACTTCATCAGGCTCTACCATATTTATGGCACAACCGGCACTTCTTGCCAACTCCTGTAGCCTTTCCCTAGGCGCCTCGGTTTTTAAATATATTGCCATATAGACACCACCGATGGGCGCTTCAACGACCACTCTTTCTCCAAAGTACTGTTGCAACAACGCTTTCATCCTCTGACTTTTTTCGGCGTAATACTTCCTCAGTCGCCTAATCTGTCTGCCCCAGTCACCTCTGCGCATATATTCTGCCAATGCCAGTTGTTCCAGCACACTTCCGCTCTGTCCATACCGATCTCTTCGCTTCTCATAGTCATAACAAAGAGGCGGCGGGAGCACCATATAGCTAAGGCGTATGGAAGGGGGTAGTACTTTAGATACGGATCCCACATAGATGACTCGCCCCTGCCTGTCAAATCCTTGCAAAGATGAAATAGGCCGTCCGTAATAGCGAAGTTCACTATCATAATCATCTTCTATAATGTATTTTCTTTCCTTTGTGGCCCATTCCAGAAGTCTACGCCTCTGCCCTGCCGGTAAGACATCTCCCTGTGCATTGCTGTGAGACGGAGTACAATACAAAGCATCCACCTTTGATTCCTTAAGGTTATGTACAAGATTTTCTTCACACTGAGAAACAAAGGACAGGTAAAATCCCGCTTCTTCAAAAATCTCTCTTCCCCCCGGATATACCGGCATCCCCATGGCGAGATGCGTTACATCCTTGCGGAGTAACGAAGAAATAATATGCAGTAGCGACTGCGTCCCTATTCCGACCACAATCTGCTCCGGCGAAGCCTTCACACCTCTGGCCTCTCTAACATATGCTGCCAGGGTCTGACGCAATTCCCATTCGCCTTCCACGGCTCCTCTTGACAACAAAAGTTCCGGTGTTCGAAGCACATAGCCCAGCATTCTCTTCCACCTCGCATAATCAAACGCTTCTTTTGCCATCGCTCCGGTAGCAAAATTATATTGCAAAGGGGGAGACTCTGTTTTTCGTTTATAAGGGGGTAAGCTTGTCTCCTCCGCCTTCTGCAATTTAGGCAAAGGAAGAACCTCATAAGGAGATCGATTATGGGGTTTGATATACCCTTCTGCCGCCAGTTGCACATAAGCTTGCTCTACCGTTATTTTACTAACCCCATTAACTCCGGCCCAGTTTCTAACGGAGGGAAGTCGTTCACCCGGAGCTAACTCTCCCGACTCGATGAGCGCTTTTATATAGTTGTATATTTGCTCATACAAGGGCATCCGACTGCCCCTCTCCAAATGCAACATTTTTACCCTCCTGCTATATACACTTTCTATTGTAAGTGAAAAGGCCAAAGGGAACAAGAGCTAAAGAAACCACCATAGGTTAATAAATAACCCGTGTAAAGGTCGGTACCACCAACACTTCACACGGGTTATAATTCTCTGCACAATCAAATCTTATAAGGATTTGGCTTTACCTTGGTCTAAAATTTTCTTCTCGCCATTTACTTTATTTAGCAAGCCCTAATGCATTCATAATCATTGCCAATTGTGCTTTTGTTTCCTCGTTTTCTTTCTTAAGTTGTGCATTTTCGGCTTTTAATGCACTTACCTCATCCTGCATTACATAAATGGAGCTGACAGGGCCTGCCTTATATCGATCGGGAATCATTTTTCTTTCATCAGAAGATCCGAATTTATGAGTAATACCGGCATTAACCATATTTCCGTGCCCTCCGATAGAAGCTCCTATGTGGAACATCGTATCTTCGCGAGTATAGTGAGCCACACCTATCGCCAACGCAGATTCACCGTGGTATGTTCCTACTCCGGCCATAATCTGTGTCGGTTCGATCGGATCATAAGCAAGAGGTTTTAGCGCTGACATAGCTGCTGCATGTGCGCCTGTTTGATTTACACTCTGTCCCAGCTGCCCTATGCGACCTGCCACCTCTTCTACGGCCTGATTCGTCTTGTACAGTTGTGCACCGTTGACTGCATCTGTACTTGTCGGACTTAACTCTCCCTGATGTACATTTGTAATGGTTGTACCTCCGGTTACCCCGCCATCAATAGAGGGATCTCCCTTCATAACAACTTTACCGTAAGTTTTATCTGTATATTTTACATTAAGGTCATCCAAGTCCTTTAACTGTTTCACATTAACCGCATCTGTATCGGCAACACCGGCTGCCACATTGGTAATCTTATTTCCCCCATTGTTTAAGCCCGCTTTGGTAAGAGACACCGTCTTATCTCCATTGGCATCACCTGCACCGGTACCGTTCTTAATCGTAAGACCGTCACTATTCATGGTGGTATCGCCCGTAGTCACACTGGTCAATCCCTTAAGCTCTTTCGCCAGTCTCAAGGTTAAGTTGTTTTCTCCGTCAGATACAACCCCTAGGTTATTTTCCGTCGATAGCTGTGCTTCATCAGTAACACCACCAACGATATTCACTTG
>JBHAEC010000045.1:0-2509 GCA_041855385.1 Veillonellaceae bacterium | reverse complement strand
TTCCACTGCTACCACTTTTATATTTGGATTCCGCTCTTTTAAATAGGTTCCTACTCCGGTGATTGTACCGCCGGTTCCTACTCCGGCCACGAATACATCAATTTGACCTTCCGTATCCGTCCAAATCTCCGGTCCTGTTGTTTCATAATGAATGCGAGGGTTGGCCGCATTGACAAATTGTCCTGCTAAAATAGCCCCCTCTTTGGCTTTTGCAAGCTCTTCCGCTTTTGCTATAGCCCCTTTCATCCCCAGCGATCCATCGGTAAGCACCAATTCGGCACCATAAGCCTTTATTAGCTGACGACGTTCCACGCTCATCGTTTCGGGCATAGTAATAATTACCTTATACCCCAAAGCCGTTCCTAACGCAGCTAATCCGATACCCGTATTCCCACTGCTTGCCTCTACAATAGTTCCCCCCGGTTGTAATCGACCGGTTGCTTCCGCATCTTTAATAACTGCATAAGCAAGACGATCTTTTACGCTCCCCCCGGGATTGAACAGTTCTACTTTTGCTAACATTTTCGCTTCACTGGCAACATGTTTTGCAAATCCTGATACTTCAATTACCGGCGTTTTCCCCAATAATTCCGCCGCTGACTTAAATACTCTCATTTCTCCCTTCTTTCTAAGATTTTCCTCAGTGACTACACTTTCGGCAAATGCCTCTTTTCATTAATAAATCCTGTAGCCATGATTATTATCTCACATATTTCTATTTTACTATTCGATTTAATTTTTAGCAAGATAATCTAGGGAAATCTTCATTTTTTGGCTATTTCAAAATCATTTTCTTGTTATTTTCAACTTTTTTTATTTCTACTAAAATGTACCTTTTATAACATCTTCAAGCGTTTTGGAGCGCAAGTAATCGTTGATATATTCTTGTGTTCGTACCCAAAACGGCAATGTCCGGCATTCGTTGCTTCTTTCACATTCGCTTATTCCTTTTTCCAGACAGGAAATCAAAGCCATCGAGTCCTCTGTAGAGGCGAGAATGTCATAAACGGTAGATTCCTTCGGATCTTTTGCTAACTGATACCCTCCGTATTTACCGCGCATGCTTTTGACAAAGCCGGCATTACTTAATCGGGAAACAATGCCTTCCAGATACTTCTCCGAAATTCCCTGCCGCAAAGCGATTTCTCGGATAGACACATTTTTTCCGCTTTCTTGCTCCGCTAAATCGACAAGCACACGTAGTGCATACCTTCCCTTTGTTGAAATCTTCACTAAACCACCCCTTCATTAGTAGGAATTAAGTTCATTATATCATAATACTCCCTGCTAATAAAGGATTCCAGGCAAATAATTTCGATTATTTTCGAATAAATTCGAAATATTTCGATTTTTATCAAATTTATTACCCACCTATACATAATTCAACAGTAAAATCTCCCTTCATTTTTCCAATAAAAAACTGCAAGGAGTCAGATAAGGCGACTCCTTGCAGTTTTTCGTTATTACGAAAATCCATGTCTATATGGCCTCAATTGTTCCTTTATCCAGCCTGTATCGATTGATTCTTGGCTCCTTTAATCCTTCCGCCACCTGTAGTAACCCTTCTTGGCAGGTAAACACCCATATTTGCTCCGTTTCACTCAGTTCAGCCAATAAATACAAAGCCTCTTTCTGTCTTTCTTCGTCAAAACGCAACAAAATATCATCCAGCACAATAGGTAGTGGGTCCACTTGTTCACTGAAACGTGTAGCCAAGCTCAGCCTAAGAGCAAGATAAATCTGGTCCCCCAGCCCACTGCTCCACATGTCACTCTCTAAACGCTTCCCATTGGTGTCGCAAACGTAGATTTCACTCGCCTCCACATTGGTTTCAAGTCCATATCTCCCCTTAGTCAGGCGAAATAAGTATTTAGAAGCCAGTTCCACCACTTGCGGTTGTTTTTCCTTTTCATACCGCTGCTGTGCCTGTTCAATAAAATGTGCAATAAAAACCTGCGTTGCCCAATCCTCTAAAGCCTCGGTCATTTCCGCTTCCAACTGAGACTTCTCTTGTAGCGCTTTTGCTCTATCTTGATTGGCCGATAAATTACGAAGATTCTCACTCAGTTCCCCTCTCAGTTTATACAGGTCTGCTAACTTTTGTTCCAAGGCGCCGATTTCTTCACCGCCACGACGCGATTCATCAAGCCACTTCTCCTTATTTCCATCTTGCAGACGACGGCAAAGGAGGTCATAGCCCTCCCTGGTAGGTGCTAAGAGTTTAAGCTGTACATTACTTTGCTGTAAAATAAGCTCCCATTGTCGGTACTGCTCCTGCGTAATCAATCGCTGCCTATACTCAGATGCACTTTTTATTCCACTCTTTTGCAGGAGCTCGTTCTGACGAAGCAGTAAATCTTTTTCTTTTCTATGCCACTGATCATACTCTTCTCGATAATTTCTCCGTTGATTCTCCTTTTGCTCCCAGCGAATCATATTCTGCTGATATAGCTTATATCCGTTATAAATACGCTTAAACTCGCCAACTGTCGGTTCACCCGATAGTTCC
>JBHAEC010000044.1:0-3407 GCA_041855385.1 Veillonellaceae bacterium | reverse complement strand
TTTTACCTTTTCGTTAAACTCTTTGTCCACAAAAACACGCTTTAAAAACTGCTGTGCATCATCAAAGTTTCCTCGAATTGCCGTTACCTTGACATTCTGCCCCTCTTGTTTTTGCATTTGCTCTTTCTGCATGGGACTTACTCCGTCCGTAGGATAAAATACCTGTATATGCGTACCTTGCACATCTTTAAATCCCTCCAAAGCAGCTTTCCCCGTATCTCCGGAGGTGGCCGTCAATATTAGAATTTCTTTACTTTCCTTCTCTTTGTTCTTTGCCGCCACCAATAAGTAAGGAAACAAAGACAGAGCCATATCTTTAAAAGCCTGTGTGCGCCCCTGAAACAGTTCCAGAATCGTGATGCGCTCTTGCAATGAGTGAAAGCTAATCACTTCAGGCACCGAAAAATTTTCTTTGTTATAAGCCAATCGAATCATTCGCTCTAACTCTTCGTTTGAAAAAGAGTCAAAGAAATGGCTCAGTATAACAAAGGCCACCTCTTCATAGGATTTTTCCTTTATATCTTCATAGCGTAGTCTTCGCGAGGGAAAAGCAGCAGGCACATATAAGCCTCCGTCTTCCGCCAATCCGTGAAGTAACGCATATGTTTCACTTACTGTTTGGTCGCTGCGCGTACTCTTGTAATTCACCTTACCAACTCCTTATTGTTTAACCTATCCGGCAGATTATATTTAGTAGACTACATTAGTAACCCATGAGGATTTAATGAATATTTCATCTAATTATACCCTAAACAGATATCTTTTTTCTATCTTTTCTCTTTTTGATAGTACAAAACTCCCCACCCGCCAAAAGGCAGGTAGGGAGTCCATATAGCTAGCACATTATTAAAGTGCTCTTAATATTCATTTGCTTCTCTTGATTTAAGGCACATATCCGGTAAAAATTTCTGTAATCGGACCGGGATGAATTGTCAGATCCCCAAGATCTACTGGTCCCACAACATCACGGATAACGAGGGGTGTACTTCCTTTAAGAGAGTGAAAAACGAAGTCCATCGGCTCCGATGAATGTACTGTACATTCAAAACGCCCCGTTTGATTGTTTACAGATCCTGCACCTACCCCACCTGTCTTGCTTTCAACAATCCAGCGGGTAGGTTGTTCGGCAAATCGCAAATCAGGTCCTACCAGAAAGTTTATATCTGCTTTCGTTGCAGGACTTCCGTCAGGACGAACGATACGACCGGTAAACACAATTGCTCCGTGTTTTATAGAGGCACTTTCCGAGGACATAGCCGGAGATGTAGACACGGGTTGCGCTTTCTTCGGTTGCACTTTTTTCACCAAATCTCCCAAACCGAATGCCTCTGACGACATATCCGGCATGATTGATATCGCCATTGCCAACACTGTAGCTAACACAAAACTCTTACGCATAACAACCCCTCCTTTATTAACTTAACCGTTATGTTACTTCCACCTTCATTGTATCAAATGAGTGGTAAACTGTAAATATCATAACAAAAAATATTAGGATAACAATATATCTATTTCTTTGAATAATCTTTACAATTCCCATCATTTTGGTCACCCTTCGGCAAAAACTACTTTACATCTTATACAGATAGGTCTATAATACTACTTGTTATGGACCACTAGCTCAGCTGGCAGAGCACCTGACTCTTAATCAGGGTGTCCAGGGTTCGATCCCCTGGTGGTCCACCACAGAAAACAAGGCGGTATCTACATTTTCGTAGATTTCCGCTTTTTTGTTTTTGTGTCATATTTTGTTATTTTTCGGTATATTTTTCGTTAAGATGTTGTCAAAATGTTGTCAAGATTGCATGCAATTTTTCTCTGTGTAAATAACATAAAAAAGCCTACTCCCGTGTATTAGGAGTAGGCTTTTTTATGTTACTATGACTTCTGTTTAACGCACAGATGCGAGACTACGGATCACCTCCGGGTCATTGCGTAGACCCCAACGCCGACAAGAGCATATTTTAATAATCTATTTTGTTGTTTGGATTGTTTCGCCTTTTTTTCGTATTGCTGCAAGGACGCTTCGGCTTTCGCTAATAAGTCTTGCATTCTCTTTGATGAGTTCTTCACTTCTTCGGTTTCGGCCTTCAAGGTCTGCAACTCGAATTGTAATTCGCTGATGAGCTTCTCTGAGTTCCTCAGCTCTTCGTTCACTTTCGACAAGTCCATTTGTGATACGGTCAGCTCTTGTCTCAATCGTTCGTTGTTCATCTCGAGCATGGACAAGTTCGTTTCTAACAACGTTAATTGCTCCTCCGTCACCTGATACGTCGCGGAGCAAGTACCAACCGATACAAGAGAGAAGCAGAACACCAATAACAGGAATAGCCATTGCTTTGATGCGGTCTTTACTATACTCATACATGTCTACCTCCTAGATTGCACTTCCCCATTCATTGGCATACCATTTAGCCTTACCACGAATCACATCCCCGCCGCTCCACGGCTCTGCATGTTCTTCTACTACATATAAATCCCACCGCTCACTGGTTGAGTTCGGGCCATATGGTTCATGTGGGTATATACCGTCTAAATTGTCCGCCGCTTCCGCATGTGTCAGTACGTGTTGTATATCACAAGGAATCCCTAAATCCACGCACAAGCAAGCAACAACTTGTGCCATTGCTTCTATTTGTTCCTTAGTCGGCGGTTCAGGCCCTAAATTAGAAGTACCGGTTGCGTTGTACGCGCAGGCAAGTGCAATACCAACCGCGTTTGTGTTACGACAATACGTATGATGCTTAAATTCAGTTAAGGCATTCATATCCGTCCATAAGGAACCATCCTTATCGATGTTAATGTGATAGTCTGAAAAGAATTGACCGTAGTGTCCGGCCGTCCAATGCAAATATATTTTCTTAATACTGCCCACGGCCCTCCCGCAAAGGCCGTGTAATTCACTTAATTCAATTCGTATCATGTTTCTTCACCTTCCCTTCTAAATCATCGCTTTCACCGTTATCGTTTTTGTCCACCAACGCCACGCCGTACGCAAGAACAGCTGCCACGACTTGCGTAGAGAATACCGTGCCTACAAATAGCCGCATTTCTTCCAACATCTTTAATAAAGGCGGTTCACCTTTTCCTACCGCCATCCAGGACCAAACAAAGATATACAGCACTACGGGAATAAAGCTTGCGAGAATAACTAGCTTGATAAATAGCAAGGAGCCCACATCAATGTGAGCTCCTTTTATCGTTGCGTATAACCCTTTAATTCTTGCCAGCATCCCGTAGACCACCTTTCAATAGTTCATCAATCCTGTGATGGGCGGATTTAACCGACTCTTCCACTCGTGCTACCCGTGCATCAATCGTCCGTCGGTCCTCTCTTGATTTTGCAATATCGTCTTTCAATTCTTTAATTTCGTCTTTTATAAGGTACAGCACTTCGCGAATGGGCC
>JBHAEC010000043.1:0-5034 GCA_041855385.1 Veillonellaceae bacterium | reverse complement strand
TTTTTCGTGGGTAGGAAGATATACAATTTTTTCAAAAAAACCGTTTGTGAATTTTCCTGATCGCCCACTCATGACATTGCTGTCTAAGTAGACGGGATAAACAGGGTCGGTAATAGCAACGATATTATCTTCACTAAAAAGTTCCTGAATATTTCCGCAATCGCTTTTGGCCCCGTCTGAAACAAATATTTCATCGCTTTGAATGTCGCAATCTCGCGCATGATAGTCGTATTTGGCAATGGCATTGCGAAGGAAGTCATAGCCCTGCTCAGGGCCATAACCTCGAAAGGTATTAGGATTTCCCATTTCATCGACGGCCTTGTGCATGGCATTTATTACTGCCGGAACTAAAGGTCGTGTTACATCTCCGATGCCAAGACGTATAATATCTGCTGTCGGGTGATTTTCGCTGTATTCAGCAACCCGGCGGGCGATATGAGCGAATAAATAAGACCCTTGCAAATTTAGATAGTGTTCATTTACATTTGCCATAGAATTCTCCTTTGCAATACTATAGAATATATTTTATCTTGTGGAATACCTTCTTCGCAATATATAGAAGCCGGTTGAAAGGAAGTGTTTTTCCACAATTCAATATGGCTTAGGAATATTAAATTGTAATTTTTGCATATGTTTTTGTAAGAAGTAGAAAAAGGGGTAAAAAGTGGTGAGGAGAAAAGGGGAAATTTGTCTTGCACAATTTTTTTACTTGATATATAATTATAAGGCTTATTGATGGTAAGCACTTCCTACCCCTATGGGAGATAGGGGCATATGTCCAAAAGAGGAGGTGATTTCGGTATGAACAAATACGAAGTCATGGTTATTGTGAAACCGGCCGAAGAAGAAGCGATTAATGCAGTTGTTGAAAAAGTTGAGGCTTTAATTGCTCGTGTAGGCGGCACAGTAGAAAAGGTAGATCGTTGGGGCAAGCGCCGTCTTGCTTATGCAGTGAAAAAATTCACTGACGGTTACTACGTATTGGTTAATTTTGAAGCTGCACCTGCAGAAATCAAAGAAATTGACCGCGTACTAAAAATTAACGACGAGATCCTTAAACACCTAATCGTAAAACACGACAAGTAAGCCTGGGAGGTAAAAAGATGAACTCTGTACAAATTCTAGGTAATTTAGCGCGTGATCCTGAAGTGCGTTATACAAAAACGGGAAGAGCCGTAGCTACGTTTACGGTTGCAGCAACTACCTCTTATTTCGATCAAACCACATCGGAACAGAAGGAGTTGACTTCCTTTATTAATTGTGTGGCATGGGGAAAACTGGGTGAAAATGTCGGAAACTTGCGCCAAGGCAACCGTTGTTTTGTGGAAGGCCGTTTGCAAACTCGTTCTTACGAGGCACAAGACGGTCAAAAGCGTTATGTAACGGAAGTAATTGCAAACTTTGTGGGTCAAGCCTTGCAGGGCGAGAGTGTGGCAAGACAAAGCAGCAATTTTGACAGCTTTGGAGGCGACAAGGGCGACACCGGTGAAGAAGTTCCGTTTTAGGTTTTAGGACTCCTACTTATTTCGAAAAGGAGGATTCACAATGAAAAGAGAAAGAAGCAGAAGACCAAGAAGAAAAGTCTGCAGCTTTTGCGTAGATAAAGTAGAAGAAATCGATTATAAAGATGTTGCCAAATTGCGCCGTTTCATCACCGAGCGCGGCAAGATTCTTCCACGTCGTATTTCCGGCACTTGTGCAAAAGATCAACGCAAATTAACATTGGCGATTAAAAGAGCAAGAGCAATTGCTTTGTTGCCGTTTACAGCGGAATAGGTCTATACATAATAAACCCCGCAATCTTTGGATTGCGGGGTTTTTGCTTTGTCTATTTTGAGGTGATTCAGGCAAAAGAAAAAGGAGAGAATTTCTCTCCTTTTTCTTTTGCCTTTATTTTGATTCTATATTGTATTGCATGAGACCATAGCCCTTATCGTTAATCGTTTCATATCGATAAATATTGGGTTTGGCATTTAATCCGCTGACAGATCCTAAAAGGAATGCGATACAGCGGAAAGCATATTCTTCTTCCGGAGGATAGCCTAATTGATGGAGAAGGATCGGTTTCTTATCTCCCATCGCTTGCATAGCCACCAAATTGCTGTCTAAACTTCCGTCATTTTTTGTAATAGGGCGGACGGGCAACATATTGGCAGCAGTGATGATGGCTACTCTGCGATTAGCTGCTACCGCAGCCTTTTGCATAGTTTGTCCAAAGGCAAACATCTCCTCGTAGCTTAATCGTCCCATTGTGAGGCGTACAAGCTGCCGGCTACTGCCTAAACCGGCTTGTTGCAGGTAGTGTAATGGAAGTACCGCTGAATAGTGAAGTAAATGATCGTCATGGTATACGGTGGGAATAGAGCTGAGAATGTCTACGATGGGAATACCCATGCGATCGCCATAGCGTCGGATTTCACGAGTTAATGTTAAGTCAGTGTCGTAGCCGACGGCGATACTTGAATCACCATGATTTTCTAAGTTTCCTCTAAGGCGTGCTTGCGGGCTAATTCCTATGGCATCCGCCAGAGTAAAGCGATAGCGACTCAGTACTACCACGGTTTGAGGATTGCTTTTTTTTATTGCTTCAGCCGCCTTTTGCATGGCTTCGTGCATTTGCAGGAAGAGAGGATGATTTTCCTTCCCGATGGATTTATAAACGCATAAAGGCACGGGGAAAAAAGCGGCAGATACGATTCCTCCCATCATTTTACTCCCTTCTCTACTCTTAGCGACTTATGAAATATATAGCATGGAATGAATGAATCTGAAACAGTTTTTGGTCGTATACTATAAATTGGGCTTATGGAACATAAAAACTTGTTACGGTTACTCTTATGTATCCGTAGGATATATATAATTAAATTTATGTTTATAAACTTGGTTTATAATTTAATATAACATGTTAACCTGTCTCCATTCATTGTATATAGAATTTTTTAAAAATACAAGAGAGAAAAAATTCCCACCGATTTTACAGAAAAAAGGAATGGTAGGTCTCAGTTTGAGATGAATTGACTGGTAAAATTTTCCTGACTTGATAAATCTCGAAAAGAATTTTCTCTGATGGCACCGGAGTAGGCGTATAAGACCGTATGTGGTATGATTAACATATGATGAAATTATTAGTCGCACTGTTGATTCTGGGTGGTATTTTTTTCTACACCGGAGGACCGACAGTAGAGGAAACCAATGAAGCGCGTGCATTATACACGCCTATTGAAAAGAATATTGAACAAATGGAGTCCAGCTTAGGCGAAGCGGAGCGGATAAAGCGGTTGTTTATGTTTAAAGAAGCGGTAGAGGCTGCTATAACAAAGCGTGTGAAAAAGGAGGATTACATTGAGAGCCGTAGATTGCCGAACGACCTAAAGAAGGCTTTAGTGGCTACGGAAGATAAACGGTACTATGATCATGGAGCTCTAGATATTTATGGGATTAGTCGTGCCCTTTATACCAACATGGTAGCCGGTAAAACCGTTGAAGGTGGAAGTACAATTACACAGCAGGTAGTAAAAAATCTCTTTCTTTCTGCGAATCGTACATGGGCTAGAAAGGGAGAAGAAATGGTATTGGCTATTTTAATGGAAGAGAATTATTCGAAAGACGAGATTTTGGCTATTTATCTTAATACGGTGTATTTTGGGAATAATTATTACGGAATTAAGGCAGCATCCGAGGGATATTTTAATCGCAAGCCACAGGAGCTGAGTTTGGCACAAAGTGCTTTGTTGGCCGGATTGCCACAGGCACCTTCTTATTATAATCCGGTGGATAATTATGAAGAGGCAAAGAAGAGGCAATATACCGTTCTTTCTTTAATGGCTGCGCAGGGATTAATAACTCAAAAAGAGGCAGAAGCGGCGTATATGGAAGATTTGGGACTATAGGCCCGGGTAATTGAAAAAGTAAAAAATGAATAAAAATAAAAAATATTGCAAAATTATACATAATCATGTATAATCATTTCATCGTTACAAAATCACTATACTAAAAGATAAAAGAGGTGTAAAAATGAGTACATGTGAAAAAGTAGTATTAGCTTATTCCGGGGGTCTTGATACATCCGTTATTATTCCGTGGCTAAAAGAGAATTATAACTGTGAGGTTATCGCCGTGTGTTGTAATTTGGGACAACCGGAGGACTATGAGGCGGTGGAAAAGAAAGCCTTGGCTTCCGGTGCTTCTAAGGCATATATTTTGGATGTACAGGAAGAATTTGTGAAAGACTATATTTGGCCGGTTGTAAAATCCGGGGCCATATATGAAGGAAAATATTTGTTGGGAACTTCTTTTGCAAGACCGCTTATCGCTAAAAAGCTAGTGGAAATCGCTGAGCAGGAAGGTGCTCAAGCGATTGCTCACGGAGCAACGGGAAAGGGAAACGATCAGGTTCGTTTTGAGTTAACGATTAAAGCCTTGGCGCCTAACACAAAAATTATTGCACCGTGGCGGGTATGGGAATTAAAATCAAGAGAAGATTGTATGGAATATGCCAAAAAGCATAATATTCCCGTTGTAGCAACAAAAGAGCATCCTTATAGCATGGATCAAAATATATGGCATCTCTCTCATGAGGGAGGAGATTTGGAGGATCCGTGGAATGCACCAAAAGATGATGTATATCTTGTATGCAATACTCCGGAAAAAGCTCCCGATGAGGCTGCCTATGTAGAGTTAACTTTTGAGCAGGGCGTACCCGTCGCCGTGGATGGGAAAAGTATGTCACCTCTTCAAATTGTGCAAACATTAAATGCACTGGGAGGCAAACATGGCGTGGGGATTGTAGATATAACGGAAAACAGGCTGGTAGGGATGAAGTCTCGCGGCGTGTATGAGAACCCGGGAGGGGCTATTATCATGTATGCCCATAGAGAGCTGGAATATCTGTGTCTAGATAGAGCAACTATGCACTACAAAGAGCAAATGGGGATAAGATATGCGGAACTTGTATATGACGGTATGTGGTTTTCGCCTCTCATGGAAGCCATGAATGCTTTTATGGAAGAGACGCAAAAAACAGTTTCCGGTGTA
>JBHAEC010000042.1:0-3602 GCA_041855385.1 Veillonellaceae bacterium | reverse complement strand
GATTATAAACCTCTATATGACGGAGCACGCCTCTTTTTCTCCTTGGAGGAGGTAGAAAGGGCTTTGGAAGGTAAAAAGGAAGCGTTTGTTATTGGAGGAGCTCAAATATATGAGCAGTTTATCCACAAGGCGAATCGACTTTATATTACCGAGATTGACCGGGATTTTGAAGGGGATGCGGTGTTTCCTGCAATTCCCGATACATTCAAAAAGGTGAGTATTACAGAAGGAGAAAGGGATGAAAAGCATCCTTGGCCATATCGTTTTGTGGTATATGAAAGGTCGGATACCCCTTGAGGAACTGTAAAAAAAGCGGAAAGATAGAAGTAAAATAGGCAAGATTAAGGAGTATGGCATGAGTGAAAAGATATTTCAAGTAATAGCTAAGGAGTTAAAGGTTAAGGCGCATCAAATTGAGGCTGCCGTGACACTTTTAGATGAGGGGAACACCGTTCCTTTTATTGCACGATATAGGAAGGAAGTGACGGGAGAATTAAAGGATGAACAACTTCGCCTTGTAGAGGAGAGGGTTGCCTATTTACGAAATCTGGAGCAACGTCGTATGGAAATCATTGCTTCTATTACAGAACAGGAGAAAATGACTCCGGACCTTGAATCTAAGTTGCTGGCTGCAGAAAAGTTACAAGAAATAGAGGATCTTTATTTGCCGTATCGGCCTAAGAAAAGAACGCGTGCCTCGATTGCCAAGGAGCAGGGTTTGGAGCCTTTGGCGATGTTAATGATTGAGCAGACAATGTCATCGGGTAATCCTTTAGAAGTGGCGGCGGATTTTATCAATGCAGAAAAAGGAATAGACGCTGCGGAAAAGGCATTGCAGGGCGCTTCTGACATTGTGGCGGAGATTGTAAGTGACAGAGCGGATTTTCGTGCTTATATCAGAGAAGCAATTTGGGGGGAAGGTAAGATTGCAACTACCCTTGTGGACGAAGATGAAAGTACATCCGCCTTTCTTCAGTATAAAGAATACGAAGAAGGGGTAAAACAAATGCCGTCCCATCGCATTTTGGCTATTAATCGCGGAGAAAATGCGGGAGCTTTAAAGGTTGTCTTAACGGTTCCTCAGGATAAGTACATTGCTTACATGCTAGAACAGATGAATAGACGACCCTCCATTTTTAACGAATACTTGTCCGCATCTATCGAAGATGCTTATAAAAGACTTATTTTTCCCGCCTTGGAAAGAGAAACGAGAAAACGCCTTACAGAAGAGGCGGATGAGCAGGCTATTCATGTTTTTGCTCTTAACCTAAAGAGTTTGCTATTGCAACCGCCATTGGCAGGACATACTATTATGGGGCTTGATCCGGGATATCGCACGGGTTGTAAGATGGCGATTATAGATAGACAGGGAAATGTAATGGACCATGGTACATATTACCTCACTATGAGCGATAAACAACGTGAAATTGCTAAGGTGGAATTGGCGGGAAAAATCAGAAAGCACGGGGTAACACTTCTTTCTATAGGAAATGGAACGGCCTCTTATGAGACGGAGCAATTTGTTTCGTCTATGATTGAATCAGAACAATTAAGCTGTCACTACATCATTACAAATGAAGCCGGGGCATCTGTTTACTCTGCTTCCAAACTTGCCATTGAAGAATTACCTGACCTTGATGTATCCATTCGCGGAGCGGTATCCATTGCACGTAGGGTACAGGATCCCTTGGCGGAATCGGTAAAAATTGATCCTAAATCAATCGGCGTAGGACAGTACCAACACGATGTAAATCAGAAAAGACTGGCAACTGCATTGGATCAAGTTATAGAAACGGTAGTAAACCATGTTGGAGTTGAGCTGAATACTGCTTCGCCTGCTATTCTTGAACATGTGGCAGGGGTAAATGGTACGGTAGCTAAGAATATCAGCGCTTACCGCTTGGAAAATGGTCCCTTTACCAGTCGAAAAGAATTATTAAAGGTTAGTCGATTAGGGCCGTCGGCCTTCACACAATGTGCAGGTTTTCTTCGAATCCAAAACGGAACCAATCCCCTAGATAACACATCTGTACATCCTGAGTCTTACGAGTTGGCTACAGACATCTTAAAAGAATTGGGCTTTGAAGTTTCGGATATAACAGATAAAAAGCTTTTGGAGATTTTACAGGCAAAACTTCCATTGGTAGATGTGGAAACAATGGCGAAAAAACTGGGGGCGGGAGTGCCGACAGTTACGGATATTTTGGCAGCGTTGTCAAAGCCGGGAAGAGATCCCAGAGAGGACTTGCCTATGCCGCTGACGAGAAAACATGTGGTGAGCCTCGAGGATATAAAAGTGGGGACCATCGTAAAAGGGACAGTTCATAATGTAGTGGATTTTGGTGCCTTTGTAGACTTCGGTCTAAAAGTTAACGGATTATTGCACCGCAGCGAATTGTGCAGCAGAAAGCAGCATCCTTCGGATGTGTTGGCAGTAGGTGATATAATTGAAGCTATGGTAATCAGTGTAGATGCTAAGAGGAATCGCATCGGATTGTCGCTAAAAGCCTTGCGGGAAGAGCGCAAGAAAAGCAACAAGAAGTAACAGCATCTCGTTAACAGGTGACTGTCCAACAATGTTTGGGAAATAGTGAAGATTAATAGTGAGAATGCCTATGAGTTACGAAGTATTGAGAGAAAAAGCAGCACAAAAAACTGTCAGTATAATTGCCGGTTTTTTACTTATCTTAGTCTTACCTTTTGGAGTTAAGGCCAGTGAATGGGAAACGGCGGAACAGGTTTATCATGCAGCTTATGCTTCTGCTGCGGTTTACGAAGGGGAGTGGAATGCTCTTCCCGGAGAAGAACTAAAGCATGAAGGGATGAATTTTTCGGTTGTCAAGATAGACTATAATAATGTTCTTCTAGGAGATCGAACTGTTAATGGGGTAAAAGAACATTGGATTGCCATAGCCGGAACGGAATCAAAGGCGGGGATTAAAAAAGATCTTGATACCAAGCTTGTTCCTTTTGAAGGGGATAATACATTCTTGGTACATCAGGGCTTTTACCGTTTAGCCTTACAAATAAGCGAAGACTCGGAAGTAAAAAATATACTGACACAACTTAAATCAAATAGGGAAGATAGGCTGTTTCTTACAGGCCATAGCTTGGGCGGTGCTACGGCTATTCTTATGGGGATGAGATGGCTTACACTTGGAGCCGTAGAAAAAGATCAACTTCGAGTTATAACATTCGGAGCCCCTTTGATGGGAAATGATGCTTTTTTGAAGGGGACAGAAGAGATGAATATCATTCCTTTCGAAATAAAAAGCGATGTAGTGCCTTCTCTTCTTCAGTCATTAAAGAGTGGATATAAAGGATTTTTACCATCGCGAAAAGTGTGGCGCGTTAAGGATCCGGGGAATAGAAATCATCATGGAATGGCTTTTTATCTGAGTGAGGCACAAAGGCAGATTAATTTGTTAAAACAAGTAAACCATAGTCCGAAAGATAAAAAGTTTTACATTGCTCTTCCTACATTAACAGATAAAGCAAATCTACCGGAAATGGAAGAAGTTGCCTATAAAAACGGAGTTGCCCATGTGCTATTTCGAAATGATGAAGAAAGAAGCTACATAGATTACGAAGAGAAATCGATG
>JBHAEC010000041.1:0-35261 GCA_041855385.1 Veillonellaceae bacterium | reverse complement strand
CTATTCGAGCTACCGGCTGTAACCCCCAAATGATTCGTGCGCAAGGTGTGAATACGGATACTATGATTGTAATCGGGCTACTTATTTCTAATGCTTTTGTGGCTATGGCAGGCGCACTCATTGCCCAGAATAACGGCTTTGCCGATGTAGGTATGGGGGTTGGAACGATCGTTATTGGTCTTGCTTCCGTTATTATCGGAGAGGTTCTCTTCGGTACCCGTTCCTTTAGTAACAGTCTCTTATCGGTGGTTCTCGGTTCAATTGTGTATCGTATCGTAATTGCCGTGGTATTATATCTTGGAATGCCACCTAACGATCTGAAGATTTTTACGGCTGTTTTAGTCGCCATCGCGTTATCTCTCCCATTGGTAAAGCAACAGTGGCAAGCAACAAGAGGGAGGGGATAAGATGCTGAGGGTTGAAAATATTGTAAAAACCTTCTTTAAGGGTACGGTAAATGAAAAAACAGCTCTCCAAGGTCTCAGTCTAACCTTGGAAAAAGGGGATTTTGTAACTGTTATCGGTGGAAATGGAGCCGGTAAAAGCACGCTTTTAAATTCTATTGCCGGTGTATTTTATGTAGATTCCGGAAGGATTTCCATTGACGGAGTAGATGTGACTAAAATGCCGGAATATAAAAGAGCGGCATATATTGGACGGGTATTTCAGGATCCCATGCTTGGTACAGCGGCAAATATGCAGGTGGAAGAAAATCTTTTGCTTGCATTAAGGCGCGGTAAGCGCATGGGACTGTCTTGGAGTTTCAAACATGAGGAGCACGAGTTGTTTAGAGAAAAGCTTGCTTCTTTGGGACTTGGGCTAGAAGATCGACTGAGTAGCCGAATGGGCTTATTGAGTGGAGGACAGCGTCAATCCATTACGCTGTTAATGGCAACCTTATTGCAGCCAAAACTTTTGCTATTAGATGAGCACACAGCTGCACTTGATCCGAAAACGGCGGAGAAAGTACTGGCATTGACTGACAAAATTATATGTGAAAATCATTTGACTTCTCTTATGATTACGCACAACATGAGGGATGCTCTTCGTTTTGGGAATCGATTAATTATGATGAATAATGGCCGAATTATTTTAGATGTGAAGGGCGAAGAAAAGCGGAATATGACGGTTCAAGATTTGTTAAAATGCTTCGAAAAGTCGGGAGCTGAATCCGTTAATGATCGTATGGTGCTGAGTTAACTGTCAGTATATATGAGAAAAGCACTGCTTATACGGTAATTTTACTTTACAAGGGAAGGGAAATGTAGTATACTTTCAACGTATTGAAACATAGGCAAGGTATGTCGATACTCCAACGCATACGTTAGCTTATTGGGTTTTTAACTTTTAGGAGGAATATTATGCTAACAGCAGAAACAAAAAAAGCAATTATTGAAGAATTTGCTATGCATGAAGGAGATACAGGCTCTCCGGAAGTACAGATTGCGATTTTGACAAATCGTATTCAATATCTGACAGCTCATTTAAAGGATCATAAAAAGGATCATCATTCCCGTCGCGGTCTTCTCAAGCTGGTCGGCCAACGTCGTAATATGCTTGACTACTTACATCGTAAAGATGTTAACCGCTACCGTGCGATTCTTGAAAAGCTAAACTTAAGAAAATAATGGAAGATAAAAGCGGAGGAATCCGCTTTTATTTTTTATGTGATTTAGTTTGCTTGAAAAGCCGGTTTATAGTTGGTTTTTACGAGTAAACATTATTTTCTTATCGCATATTTTATAAAATCAATGAAGGAAAGAAAATAACTTTGTCGAAGTGTTTAGAGTAACCAAAAAGATAAGATATTAAAGGAGGACATGGAATGGAACAATTCCGTATGGAGCTTGCGGGACGCGAGCTCACAATTGAAACAGGAGAGTTGGCAAAACAGGCCGGTGGATCTGTATTGGTACGTTATGGTGATACTGCTGTTTTAGTAACCGCAACAGGTTCAAAAGAAGCGAAAGATATCGATTTTTTTCCGCTCACTGTAGACTATGAAGAGAAATTATATTCTGTAGGTCGTATCCCCGGGGGTTTTATAAAAAGGGAAGGTCGGCCTCCGGAAACAGCAATTCTAAACGGACGATTAATAGACCGCCCTATACGACCGTTATTTGATAAGGGATGCCGAAATGAAGTGCATGTGGTAGCTACCGTACTATCGGTAGATCAAGATAATGCTCCGGAAGTATGCGGTATGATAGGTGCTTCGGCGGCATTGGCTATTTCGGATATCCCGTGGGAAGGACCTATAGCGGGAGTTCGGGTAGGCTCGGTTAATGGTGAGCTTGTGATTAATCCGACAGTTATGCAAACGGAAGAAAGCATACTGAATATTGTTGTTGCCGGTACTAAAGATGCCATCTTAATGGTAGAAGGAGAAGCGCAGGAAGTTCCGGAAGCAGTGATTTTAGAAGCTATCATGAGAGCTCATGAAGAAATTAAGAAGATTATTCTTTTCCAAGAAGAGATGATTCTTAGAGTCGGAAAAGTAAAGCGACAATTTGAAAGTAAAGAAGTGGCACAGGAAATTGTGTCGGCTGTGCAAGAATATGCAACGGGCAAATTAAATGAAGCCCTTCGTTGTGCTGATAAAAAACAACGGGAAGAACAAGAAGAAGCGGTTTATAGAGATGTACTACAACATTTTGAAGAGCTGTATCCGGAGGATATGCGTTCCGTAGAGAATGCTTTCCAGAGCCTGCTAAAGGACACGGTTCGCCATATGATTACGGTAGAAAAGATTCGTCCCGATGGAAGACAATTGGATGAGATCCGCCCTATTTCCTGTCGCGTCGGCATTTTAGCTCGAACGCATGGAACAGGTTTGTTTACGCGTGGACAAACGCAAGTTCTTAATATTTGTACTTTAGCGCCCTTGTCTGAAAAACAAAATATTGACGGCGTTGGTATTGATACGGAAAAACGTTATATTCATCACTATAACTTTCCGTCCTTCTCTGTAGGAGAGACTCGCTCTTCTCGTGGTCCCGGAAGACGGGAAATCGGTCACGGCGCATTGGCGGAGCGCGCTCTATTGGCAGTATTGCCGTCAGAAGAGGAATTTCCTTATGCTATGCGGCTTGTTTCGGAGGTATTGGAATCCAACGGATCCAGCTCCATGGCAAGCGTTTGCGGTAGCACTATGTCTCTTATGGATGCAGGGGTACCCATTAAGGCTCCGGTGGCGGGTATCGCAATGGGGCTTGTAACACAGGGCGATCACTATACGATTTTGAGCGATATCCAAGGCATGGAAGATGCCTTGGGCGATATGGACTTTAAGGTGGCCGGAACTGAAAAAGGGGTTACGGCTATCCAGATGGATATTAAGATTTCCGGCCTATCCCGAGAAATTTTGGAAGAGGCGTTGACACAGGCTTATAAGGGGCGTATGCATATTCTGGGCAAGATGCTTGAATGCATCCCTGAGCCAAGAAAAGAAATGTCCCCTTATGCACCTCGTATTATTACTTTTAAAATCGATACAGAGAAAATTCGCGATGTTATCGGAACGGGAGGAAAGGTTATCCGCAGTATCATAGAGGAAACGGGAGCTAAAATTGATATTTCCGATGATGGCGTTGTATCTATCGCTTCTATCGAAGAAGACGGAGCTAAACGAGCAATTGAAATTATTCAAAATATCGTAAGAGAAGCGGAAGTGGGAGAAGTATACCTTGGAAAAGTTACTCGATTAATGGCTTTTGGTGCATTTGTTGAAATTTTACCGGGAAAAGAAGGGTTGGTACATATTTCAAAACTTGCCAATGAGCGAGTAGAAAAAGTGGAAGATATCGTCAATGTGGGCGATGAAATTATGGTTAAAGTAGTTGAAATCGATAAGCAAGGTCGAATAAATTTATCTCGTAAAGACTGCTTGCGTAACTAATAGGTTCTTGAGGAGAGGATGTAAGAATGGAGATTCGTGGATTTGAAATTGTTTCAGCCTTTGAACACAAGGATATTTCTTTGCCTTGTCGAAAAACAACCGAGAGTGCGGGATATGATATCGAATGTGCGGAAACGGTGGAGATAGCACCTAAAGGTATTGTATTGGTCCCTACGGGATTAAAAGCGTTTATGAACTATGATGAATATTTGGCTATTCATATTCGATCAAGCATAGCTGTAAAAAGGGGATTAATGCTCATTAACAGCACAGGAATTATTGACAGCGACTACTACAATAACGAAGATAATGAGGGTCATATTATGATTGCTTTCTTTAATCCTACAGACAAGGCTGTGACTCTTGAAAAAGGTGAGCGAGTGGCTCAGGGAATTTTTTCAAAATATTTGGTTACGAATGATGATGATGCTCGCGGTGTGCGAGTAGGGGGCATCGGCAGTACGGGAAGTAAATAAAGACAATTTCTATGGAGTGGTAGAATGCTAGGAAAGGGGGACTTTTCCTAGCATTTTTATCTATAGGTCAGTACCTGAGAATTTTCAGTTATTGGGAAGAGCAATTACCGAGTTGGAAGAGTAGAGCTCTATCTACTTTTTAGGAAGGAAGTTTTTATGATAATTGCGAAGTGGTATAAAATACATAAAGTGACAGCATGGATAAGCGGAATTTTCTTTTTTATGCTCAGCCTAACCGGTCTACTAATGCTGGCTTCGAACGAAATTGTTTACATCATTCCGGAAATGCGCCCTATTATGCGATCTATTATGCGTTTTCATGCTAATATGAGTTTGGGAAGTCAGGGGCTCACTTTTTTAGGAGTGGTTTGTCTTATTGCTCTTATAACTATTGTGTCAGGTATAAAAATATATAAACCTTTCTCCGGAAATACCCCTCTTGGCAGCGTAAGAAAATATACAAATTTATCTTACTGGAAAGATGTACATCGTTTTTTGGGTATAACCATGGCAATGTGGAGTATGGTTCTCTGCGTGACCGGAGTTATGATTGTAGGGTATTCTCATACGAGAGAAGGCTATGAAAAACAAATGTTGAGGGAAGCGGATATGACCTTTTCCACTTTTATAGCCGAATCCAATCGATTGAGTAGCGAAGAAGCCGGGCTTTTCGTTTCTTCACTTTATCCGAACAGAAAATTATATACAGTTAGGGAAAAGGTTTCCGAACAAAATAATTCCTATTATTTTGTATTTATTTCCCCTGAATTTATGGAAAAGAATTATTTACGGCAAATTGTAGTAGTCCCTGCCGATTACGAAAGCAAACCTTTATACATAACTAAGGATATCCCTAAAAGTATGCTGGTTTGGGGATATGGGCTAGAGTTTCACTATCGTAATAATCAGCTGCCGGTAACCAGAATGCTTTGGATGATTTTTTCTGTCTTGACAACTATGATGGTAGTTTCCGGATTTTATGCATGGTTTATTAGGAAAACTAAAAGAATTATTATAAAACAAAAAAGTGCTGGTAATGTACAGGAGATAATCGCGGAAGAGAAGAATAAAAAAACTATTATAGCTATTAATTTCCTAACCGGTACAGCCTTTATTGTTCCATCCTTTATAGTAGGAGGGGAATATTACTCGATTTTAGCTCTGGGAACCGCTCTTTTTATGGTGTGGAGAGCTTATAAAAGACACAATATTTAATTAATGCATGAATATGGGTAAACTGATGTTTCAATGGGGGATTAACTATGGTTGAAAAAGAGCGTTTTTTATCTTCAAGTATGAAATTTGAAGGGCGCATGCTGAAATTATCTGTGGATACAGTACAATTGCCGTCGGGAAAAAGCGCCACTAGAGAAGTTGTTCATCATCCCGGTGCCAGTGCGGTAGTGGTAAGGCGTGATGATGGGTGCATTTTACTGGAAAGGCAGTATCGTTATCCTCTAGATGAGGTCATATGGGAAATTCCGGCCGGCAAACTTGATGCAGGCGAGGATCCTTTAGCGTGTGCAAAGAGAGAATTAGAAGAAGAAACAGGACTTTGTGCCAATGATTGGACCTATTTAGGGCCAATTTTAACAACACCGGGATTTTGTGATGAAGTGCTTCATATATATTTGGCCGGCCAAATTTATGAAGGAAATAGAGCATGGGATGAAGACGAATATGTGGAATTATTTTATAAAACGCCGGAGGAAATTAAGGATATGATTTTAAAAAATGAACTGACGGATGGAAAAACTTTAGCGGCTTTGTTAATGGCTCTTGTAAAGTTGGGCTGATTAAGGAAGTAGTGGGAGTACTTATGTTTAAGCGTGTAATAATAATTGTCCTTGACAGTGTGGGGATAGGTGGAGCGCCGGATGCTCTTCGCTTTGGCAACGAAGGAGCGGATACGGTAGGAAATATTTATAAAAAAAGAGGATATCTCCGTTGTCCCAATTTGCGGCGTCTCGGCTTTGAAAAAATAGCAAATATAGATAAGACAAATATAAAAGTAGAAGGTGCCTATGGCAAAATGAGGGAAATTAGTACCGGTAAAGACACTACCAGCGGACATTGGGAAATTATGGGACATCCCGTTCAAGAGCCTTTTCCTGTTTTTTATCATGGATTTCCGAAAGAACTGGTTGATTTATTTGAGAAAAAAACAGGATATGGTCATTTGGGAAATGAGGTAGCGTCGGGAACAGAGATCATTGAGCGTTTGGGCGCGGAGCACATAAAGACGGGTAAGCCCATAATATATACATCAGCGGATTCCGTGTTTCAGATAGCAGCTCATGAAGAGGTTATTCCTTTAGATGAGCTGTATAGGATTTGTAAGATTGTAAGAGAAGAGGTGTGCATAGGTTCCTACGCAGTGGGACGTGTTATTGCAAGGCCTTTTGTGGGAAAACAGGGGAATTATGTTCGCACCGGGCATCGGCATGACTATAGTCGAATGCCGGAAATGGTATTAAATTTTGAAATACTAAAAAAAGCCAATAAACAGACTATAGGTGTGGGAAAAATCAGCGATATCTATGCTCATGTCGGCATAAGTGCGTCATATTCGACTGTATCCAACTCTCATGGAATGAACAAAATTGCGGAGCTTATGGGAGGCGTGTTTGAAGAAGGTCTTTTAATGGCAAATTTGGTTGAATTTGACAGCGAATACGGCCATAGGCGGGATGTAGAAGGATATGCCAGAGCAATTGAAGATTTTGACTATCAACTAGGTGGACTGATAGAGATTTTAAGAGAAGATGACGTACTTTTTTTAACTGCGGATCATGGCAATGATCCAACTTGGGAGGGATCGGACCACACACGCGAAGAGGTTCCTCTTTTAGGTTATTCTCCTTCGCTAAAAAAAGAGATCCGATTAGGGACGAGAGAAACCTTTGCAGATTTAGGGCAGACGGTTTTGGATAATTTCGCTTGCCCGCTTTCGAAATACGGAAGTAGTTTTCTGCATTTACTGAAATAAAAAAGGACGTATACAGGAGAACCTGTATACGTCCTTTTACATAAGGCATTGTATAATTACATTGCGTTTACCTTTGCTGCTAATTTAGATTTTTTACGAGCAGCAGTATTTTTATGAAGAACGCCTTTGGAGGCTGCTTTATCAATTACGCTAGTAGCATGAACAAGTGCTTGTTTAGCATCTTCTACTGCGCCTGCTTGAACAGCTTCAACGGTCTTACGGCTTGCGGTGCGAATCGTAGATTTAACAGCAGAATTTCTAGCACGACGTTCAGCATCCGTTTTTACGCTTCTCACACTGGATTTAATATTTGGCAATTGAGTCACCTCCTTAAACTAATGTTTCCAAATCTATACCTGTGTGATTATATCACAACTGTATTGTTAATGCAAGTAAAACAGGGGATTTCTTTTGATGGGCAGCCTTAGTCTGTCATGGTATAATGATAAAGATACTGGTATATAAGGTCAATTATGGAGGCACATATGAAAAAGATGATGATAATAGATGGGAGCAGCTTGCTCTACAGGGCTTTTTTTGCCCTTCCCCCACTTAGTAATGCCCACGGAATACCCACTAATGCGGTGTACGGCTTTTTAACCATGCTTTTAAAGGCCTATGAACAAATAAAGCCGGATTATGTGGCTGTAGCTTTTGATAAGGGAAAGGTTACATTTCGAACAGATATGTACAGTGAATATAAAGCACACAGGCCTCCGGCTCCTGTTGAACTTAGCAGCCAATTTGAATTGATTAAAGAAGTTCTTTTGGTTCTCGGTATTCCCTCTTTGGAAGAGGAAGGATATGAGGGCGATGACATCATTGGGTCTTTGTCTAAAAAATTTGGCGGACCTGAATTGGAAACCTATATTATTACGGGAGATAGAGATGCATTGCAGCTTGTTGACTCCTACAGTTCCGTTTGGCTTACTAAAAAAGGAATTAGTGAAATTTTACATATAACTGAAGAGAATATAGAGGAGATATATGGTTACTCTCCTGCTGCAGTGATAGAAATGAAAGCCCTTATGGGCGATTCCTCGGATAATATTCCGGGGGTGCCCGGGGTTGGAGAAAAAACGGCTCTCAAATTAATTAGTGAATTTAAGACTATAGATAACTTATATAATAATATTGAAGACATAAAGGGAAAACTAAAGGAAAAATTATCCCATAACAAAGAAATGGCATTTTTGTCTAAAGACTTGGCAACAATTAACACTCATATGGATATGCCGTGGAAACCGGAGAACTTTGTTCCGGAGCTGCGTGGGGAAGATCTACGCCGTCTTTTTGATCATTTGGGATTTCATAGTATTCTCTCCAGAGTAGAGCATGTATTCGGCAAAGAGAATCTCCCTGATATAGAAGATTTTTCTGCGTCTTTACCGATAGAATATAAGGATTTGGCTTCGTTAGAACCGGCATTTTGGAAAGAAAAGGACATTTCCGTTTATTTGCGTACCGAAGGAAAGTCTCCTTTTGAGAAAATAAGAGAAATATATCTTTTTAATGGTGAAATGTTTGCAAAGGCGGAGGATGATCAGGTCCTAATCGGTAAGCTTGAATCTATCATGAGGGAGGCAAAATCGATTATTACCATGCAGGGAAAAACTCTTATGGAAGCATTAGGTGAAAGTGAACCTTTATTAATTCCTGTCTATGAGAAAGAAAGATCACTGTCAAAGGGCTCGCTGATTCCGAAGGAAGCGGACTTGTTTGCTTTTGCTGAAAATATTGACGATATCCCTGATTTGAGCATGGAAAAAAACTTTTCGATTGAAGAAGAGCGAAAAGCTCGCTTTTTTGACATTGCACTAATGGCGTATTTACTTGATCCAACTCGCAACAACTACGGTATCTCTTATCTTTGTGAGCGGTTTAATGAGAAGGTGATTTCTTCTGCTGATGCGGACAAAGAGGGAAGAGATATTGTAAGGGCTTTATATGCTATGAAGGAAGTTGCTATAGGTGAGATTGCAGAAAAGGGCCTTCTATATTTGTACAACGAAATTGAATTGCCCCTTATTTATTCTCTTGGTGTAATGGAAAAAAATGGAATATATATTAACCTTGAGGATTTAAAGGCAATTAAAAGCGAGTTTAACCGTGAAATTGAGACTTTGACTAAGGGGATTTACAGCCTTGCAGGACATGAATTTAATATTAATTCGCCAAAGCAGTTGGGTGTAGTTTTATTTGAGGAAATGGGTCTTCCGATAATACGAAAAACAAAAACAGGCTATTCTACAGACGCAGAAGTGCTTGATTTATTAAAGCCTTCTCATTCGATTATTGAGAAAATATTGTCTTATCGAACTGTAGCCAAACTCGTTTCCACCTATTTGGAAGGATTGGAAGACTTGGTTAGCGAAAAGACAAAACGTATTCATACGACATTTAACCAGACGGTTACGGCTACAGGTCGGCTCAGCAGCTCAGATCCGAATTTGCAGAACATCCCTGTCAGGACGGAAAGAGGAAAGCAAATACGTTCCTTATTTCTGCCGGGGCCAGGATATGATTATTTGGTTAGTGCTGACTATTCCCAAATAGAACTACGGGTGCTAGCTCATTTTTGCGGTGATGAAGGTATGCTAAAGGCTTTTGCTGAAGGGCTTGATATCCACCGCTATACAGCAGCGGAGGTGTTGAGTAAGCCTGTTGAAGAGGTTACCTCAGAGGAACGTTCCCATGCTAAAGCTGTTAATTTCGGTATAATTTATGGTATCAGCGATTTTGGGTTATCTCGTGATTTAGGTATAACAAGGGAAGAAGCAAAGCGATATATTGAAACTTATTTGGGCCGATACGGAAAAATTAAGTCCTTTATGGATAGTATGATTGAGATGGCACGGCAAGAAGGATTGGTTCGAACTATGTTCGGGAGACTTCGCACACTGCCTGATATCAACAGCCGTAATTTTAATCGGCGCTCCTTTGCCGAAAGGACAGCCATGAATACGCCTATTCAGGGAACGGCAGCGGACATAATAAAGTTGGCTATGATTCGAGTAGAAGAGTGTATAAGAACTTTAAATATGCGTTCCCGCCTACTGCTTCAGGTGCACGATGAGCTGGTATTTGAAGCACCGGAAGATGAGGTGGAAAAATTGGAAGAACTATTAAAAGAAGAAATGGAAAAGATTGTTTCCTTATCCGTACCCCTTGAGGTGGATGTTCATCATGCAAAAAATTGGGCCTTAATTAAATAGATGTAATAGCAGCGAGTGCAGAAAGGATAAAATGTATTTGATTGGATTGACTGGCGGTATCGCCAGTGGAAAAAGTACCGTTTCGGAGTGGCTGAAGAAAAAGGGTGTAACCGTAATAGACGCGGATCAGTTGGCACGAATAGCAGTCGAACCAAATACGGAAGGGCTACGAGCAATTGTAGATACTTTCGGAAGAGATATACTGAAATATGACGGAACATTAGACCGTACAAAGCTCAGAGATCTTATCTTTGATGATGTAAATGCGAGAAAAAAAATTAACGACATATTACATGGAGCTATTAAAGAGATGATGAAAGAAGAAGTAGAAAAAGCATCTCTTCGCAAGGAAAAGATAGTTTTTTGTGACGTTCCTTTGCTGATTGAAACCGGTTGGCACACGGAGATGGATGAAGTTTGGCTTGTGGATGTAAAAAAAGAGGTACAAATATCTCGTTTGATGAAGCGAAATGGATGTTCTTTTGAAGCTGCAAAAAAAATATTGGCAAGTCAAATGACAGGAGAAGAAAAGAAAGCATATGCCCATCTTGTCATTGATAATAACGGAACAGTAAAGGAATTATACGATACATTGGAGAGAGTATGGAAAGAAAAGGAACTATTCGAAAGAGGAAGAGAAGTAAAAATGTGAAAAAGCAGGACTCCCATAAGCAGGGATGGGAAGGGTTCTGGATAGGAGTAAGCATTTTACTATTTTGTCTTTTTTATTTCCATTTTGCTGAGCCCTACGTAGCAAGAGAATATGCGTACCCTTTAAGATATAGAGAAGAGATTAGACATGAATCGGCGAGCAGAAATCTTCCCTTTTCCCTTGTAGCTGCTGTTATTTTGACAGAAAGTAAGTTTGATGAAAATGCCGTGTCCGATCGGGGAGCAGTTGGCCTTATGCAGATTATGCCAGAAACAGCTCAATGGATTACTAAGGAAATGACAAAGGAATTTGGCGATGATTTAGACATAAAGAATCCCCAAATGAATATACGGCTCGGTACGTGGTATTTAGCCTATTTAATGCAGGAATTCAAAGGCAATGAGGTCCTTGCTTTGGCAGCGTATAATGCGGGGCGGGGAAATGTTGAATCGTGGATGGAAACGCATAAATGGGGAGCTGATTTTTCGGCTGTTGATGAGATCCCTTTTCCGGAAACGAGAGAATATATTAAGCTGGTTCAAGAAAGAAAAACAGTGTATGAACGCTTATATTAGTTGTGTCTTTATTTAGTCGGAGTAAAATGGTGATGAGTAGTGTAGATAGTGTTGAAATGAAGGCGGACTTACCGGACTGGCTTCCCTACAAAATAGGAAACTTTTATTTAGACAGTGATTATGAAAAAGTTAAAAACGGTAGTTCCAATAAACATGTTATTTTTCAGTACAGAAATAGTAATCACATTTTGTGGCAGGCGTTGTATGATGAGGAAGTGAAGGACTATGCGGTGTGCATAAAACTTCGCCTTTTTGAGTTTACGGATATAAGTTTCATTCAAAGTGAAAAGGATAGATTTTTAAATGTGTTAAAAGATCGCATGGAGCAGTCCATTATAAAGAGCCTCGTTTATCCTGCTCAGTCCTTCAGTTTTCCCTTTAAAGCAAAAGGAATTGATGTGTGGGATTTCGAGCTATTTTTGCCTCTTAGTATTGGGCCCTTTAAGAGAGGAATTACCCCTGATAAGGCTATTTGCGTATTAAACGGGTCATATATTATTGCGGAATACTATCTGGAAGAGGAAGAAACAGGGCTTTTACTGTTTTATAATACATTTAGAGATGAATTTTTTTGTGAATTGAGAAAAAAGAATTATCCTTTTATCAGCCATGAGTTAGATGCAGTTTCCTTAGGACAACTGGAAAATGCGTTGAAAGAAAATTTGGAGCGATTGCTAAAGAAACTTATCGATTCCTAATATTGCTGAAAAATAAAAACGGAAGAAATGCAAAGATTTTAGATAAAATAATCGATATTTGGCAATGAGTATTGAGGTTTTTTCTTTGCTATGCTATAATCTACTTAAATTAGTATCTGTTTATTGTAAAGAGTGAGCGCATGCTCACTCTTTCCTTATATGTTTGTGAGGGATATCAGGGTGGTGATAGGATGAAGAGAGAAGAAGTAGAAGAGCAAATAGCTAAAGTAGTAGAGGATATTATTGCCGAGACAAGCATTGAACTTGTAGATGTAGAATATGTTCGTGAACGGGATTGGTATCTACGAGTGTTTTTGGATAAATCCGGCGGAATAGACTTGGATGACTGTCAATTGGTGAGTGAGAAATTGAGTATTTTCCTCGACGAACATGATCCGATTAAGGAAAACTATCTTTTAGAGGTCTCCTCTCCCGGGCTCGATCGAGTGCTGAAAAAGGATCGTGATTTGGTGAGATATAAAGGTAGAGAGGTGGATGTGCAGCTTTTTAAACCTGTGAACGGTTCTAAGCAGTATACCGGGACTTTGGGAGATTTCACGGAAACAACGATAGAAATCATGCATGCGGAAACATCTTTGATGTTTGAGCGAAAAGACATAGCACAAATTAGATTACATTTAGATTTTTAACTTGCATTTGATGGAGGAATTGTAGTGAGTCAAGAATTAATTCAAGCGGTTTTGGGGCTGACTAAGGAAAAAGGCTTTTCTTCGGATGTTATCTTTGAATCTTTAGAATTAGCTTTATTGCAAGCCTATAAAAAGGAATTGGGAGCAAATCCGGATGCTTATGTAGATCTTAATAGAGAAACCGGTGTTTATAAGGTAATGGGCAAGAAAACGGTTGTAGAGCAAGTAAACACGCCGGATACAGAAATTGATATAAAAGAAGCGAAGACGATTGATAAGGGGCTCGAAATAGGCGATGTGATCGCTGTAGATGTAACTCCTCAGAATTTTGGGAGAAGTGCGGCACATACGGCAAAGCAAATGCTTATTCAAAGGCTCAAGGAAGCGGAACGCAGCATTGTTTTTGAGGAATATTCCAATCGAGAAGGCGATATAATTACAGGGACGGTTTCTCGCATTGAAGGAAAAAATATTTTCCTTGATCTTGGGAAAGCAGAGGCTATTCTTCCTGCCACAGAACAAATTTCGCAGGAGAAATATTATGTGGGGCAACGCTTAAAGTGCTACGTGGTGGAAGTAAAGAAGACGACGAAGGGGCCTCAAATTATGATTTCCCGCACCCATCCGGGACTTTTAAAAAGACTTTTTGAGTTAGAAGTACCCGAGATTTACGAAGGTGTGGTAGAACTGAAGTCGGTAGCTAGAGAGCCGGGGATGCGATCCAAAATTTCTGTTTTCTCTCGAGATGAGAATGTGGATCCCGTGGGGGCCTGTGTTGGGCCTAAGGGACAGAGGGTTCAAAACATTGTAGATGAGCTTCAGGATGAAAAAATTGATATCGTAAAATGGGATGAAGATCCCGCCTTATATATTGCAAATGCTTTAAGTCCGGCAAAGGTTGTTTCTGTTGATGTAAATGATGATGAAAAAGCTTCGCGCGTTGTTGTTCCCGATTATCAACTTTCTTTAGCTATAGGAAAAGCCGGGCAAAATGCTCGACTGGCAGCAAAGCTGACAAACTGGAAAATTGATATCAAGAGCGAAACACAAGCCTTAACCCAACCTTTTGAAGATGAAGGAGAGGAAGAATGAAAAAAAAGGCAATACCGATGCGCATGTGTGTAGGATGTGAAGAGATGAAAAGCAAACGCGAATTATTGCGAATTGTCTTAAGTCCTACAGGAGATGTGAGCGTAGATCGTACGGGGAAGAAGGCGGGAAGAGGTGCTTATGTATGTGCCGATTCGGAGTGTTTTGAAAAGGCTTTTAAGGCAAAAAGATTGGAACGGTCTCTAAAAAAACCTGTTTCACTAGAAGTGTATGAAGCGCTAAAATCAGAAATAGAAAATTAGATACCTTGCGAAATCTATACTGTGAGCTATGATACGATGGACAAAAAGTAGAAGTATAAGGGGGAATGTAAATGACCAAAAAACGTGTTTATGAACTAGCCCGTGAATATAATGTAAAAAACGAAGATATTATCGATGTGTTGGTAAAAAACAATATGCCGGCCAAGAATCACTTAAGTGGAGTGGAGGATTCAGCTCTTCTTATATTGGAAAAAGCTTTTGGGAAAGGGAAAGAGATTAAGGGAGCTTCGTCCGGATCAAAAGAGGATCGCCCTCAAAAGGATCAAGAAAAAGCTGATACCTCGGTGAGGGAAAAAAAAGAAGGGCAGAAGCAACAGGCGAGAACCAATATTCCACCGGAGCATAAAAAAGCGGAACAAAAAACAGCAGGAGATGGGCAAAAAGCCGGTAAAAGCGGATTCCGTCATGTTCAAATTATGAGCCCGACACAAAGAAGAGGTCAGGAAGGGCAGAAAAGATACGAAGGGAATCGCCAGAGAGGTGCAGTCGGTGATCGCTTTGTGCAACCAACAAGAGCGGGACAGAGCGAAGAAGGCTCCCGCAAAGGAGTATCAAGAGAACGGCGCCAGGATGGGCGTGACGTACGAGATAATAGAGGTGCACGTGATTTTAGAGATAACAGAGGCCAACAAAGTGATTCACGTTCGTCTCAACAACCGCGAAAATCTTTTCAACAAGGCCAAAGACCACAACAGACACAGAGACAGTCTTTTGGGGCTGAACCCTTTGAAACTCCTACGGGTGGCCGCACTGAAGGTCGCATGAATAAGAAAGATCGCCGCGATCGCAATAAAGATAAAGAGAAAAGAGGCCAAGGGCAAGAGCCGAAACATAAATCCCAGTCTTTACTGTATACTTCAATTGCAAAAAGTAAAAATAAGGTTAAACTGAGAAATGAACAGCATAAACAGCAAAAGGCGGAAGAGCGTCGAAAAGCGGAAGCCGCTATTGCCACATCCATTCAACTTGACGGCTCCCTAACGGTTAAAGAGTTTGCCGAAAAACTTGGCCGAGAAGTTAGTGAAGTAATTAAAAAATTAATGCTTTTGGGAGTTATGGCAACAATTAATCAAGAAATCGATTTGGATACGGCCTTAGTTGTGGCTGATGACTTCGGTGTTGAGGTAGAAATCGTTGACCCTGAGGTAGAAGCAAATGAAATTGAGGAAATTGTTGATTCTGAGGAAAGTTTACAGCACAGACCTCCGGTAGTTACTATTATGGGTCATGTTGATCATGGTAAAACCTCTTTGCTTGATGTTATACGACAAACAAATGTTATCGCCACTGAAGCAGGAGGAATTACACAGCACATTGGTGCGTACATGGTTCGTTATCAAGGTAATAAGATTACCTTCCTTGATACCCCGGGACATGAGGCTTTTACAGCCATGCGTCTTCGTGGCGCTCAGGCTACGGATATTGCTATCTTGGTGGTTGCTGCCGATGATGGCGTTATGCCGCAAACAATAGAGGCTATAAATCATGCAAAATCTGCTAATGTACCGATTATTGTTGCAATCAATAAAATGGATAAGCCCGGAGCTAACCCGGATCACGTAAAACAGCAGTTGGCCGAACATGGCCTTTTGCCTGAAGAATGGGGCGGAGATGTAATCATGGTTCCCGTTTCTGCTAAGCAAAAAATGGGTATTGATGACTTATTGGAAAATATCCTTTTGGTTGCTGAAGTTATGGAGCTGAAAGCAAATCCGAACCGATTAGCTCAAGGGATTATAGTTGAAGCTCAGCTAGATAAAGGACGAGGCCCGGTGGCTACGGTTTTGGTACAAAAAGGTACCCTTCGTGTGGGAGATACCATTATTGCGGGAACCGCCTTTGGTAAGGTACGGGCGATGACGAATGAGCGTGGAGAAAAACAAAAGATTGCTCGTCCTTCGATGCCTGTAGAAGTACTGGGGCTTTCTGATGTTCCTGCAGCGGGCGAGATGATTTACGCCTTAGAGGATAATATGGCCCGGGAAGTGGCGGAGAAGAGAATTGCAAAACAACGCGTTGCTGAACAACAGGCAGCACAAAAGATTACGCTTGATGATTTGTTCCAGCAAATTAAAGATGGAAATTTAAAAGAGCTGAACATCATTATTAAAGCCGATGTTCAAGGATCCGTTGAAGCGTTGCGACAATCACTGGAAGCTATCAAGAATGAAGAGGTTCGTATTGTTGTCGTTCACTCTGCTGTTGGAGCTATAAATGAATCAGATGTTATGCTGGCGTCTGCTTCCAATGCGTTAATTATCGGGTTTAACGTTCGTCCAGATGCAACCGTTCGTAAAGCTGCGGAGAGAGAAAGCGTAGATTTACGTACATACCGAGTTATCTATGATGCCATTAATGATGTTGAATCTGCTATGCGCGGTATGCTTACCCCGGAATTTAAAGAGGTCGTTTTGGGTAGAGCGGAGGTTCGTCAAGTTATCTCAACACCAAAGGCGATTGTGGCAGGATCTTATGTAACAGAGGGAAAAATTACAAACAGTGCGGACATACGGCTTATTCGTGACGGTATTGTCGTTCATGAAGGCAAAGTTGACTCTCTTCGTCGTTTTAAGGATGAAGCAAAAGAGGTTATGACCGGATTTGAATGTGGTATTTCCATAGAACGATACAGAGACATTAAAGAAGGCGATATTATAGAAGCCTTTACAATGGAAGAAATTGCTCCTGTTTTATAGGAGGGCTATATGAGCAGTAATGTGCGTGTTAGAAAATTGGAAGAATTTATTAAACAGGAAATCGGACAAATGTTAATGCGTGGGCTGAAAGACCCACGCATAGGATTTGTTACCGTTACAGCCGTTGAAGTTACCGGTGATTTGAGGCAGGCAAAAGTTTATTTTAGCTTCTACGGAAGTGAAGAAGAAAAAGAAGCCTCTTTTCGTGCTTTAAAACATGCGGACGGACATATTCGAAGCGAACTGGGCAAGAGGCTAAACCTTCGTCATACGCCGGAGCTAATTTTTGAAAAAGACACATCTTTGGATTACAGTATGCATATTGAATCCCTGTTAAACAAAATTAAGAGAGATGAAGAAGGTCATGAAAGCAATTAGAAGCATAGAAGAGATTCGTGCCATTATAAAATCGGCAGATCTGATTGCCATAACAACACATATTAATCCTGATGGTGACGCCATAGGCTCTTTGATTGCTTTTTATGAGATTGTAAAGGCCATGGGTAAAGAGACTTTTATGGTGGTGGATGATGTAATTCCTGAAAAATATAATTTTATGCCATCAGTCAAGCATATTCTAAACTGTGAAAGGGCAAAGAGAGAAACGCCTGATCTTCTGGTTGTGCTGGATGCCAGTACAAAGGAAAGAATCGGCGATGTTGCTACATTGTGGAACATCCAAATGCTTAACATCGACCATCACATTTCGAATGAAGAGTTTGCCGACAGGCTCTATCTTTTGCCCCATTATGCAGCAACCGGAGAAATAATTGCCGCCATGTTAGCTGATTTAGATGTAGAAATAACTCCATCCATAGCAGATGCCCTATATTTGGCAATAGCAACGGACTGTGGCTTTTTTCGCTATAGCAATACTACGGAACATACTTTAAACATGGCCTCAAGGTGCGTTAAAGGAGGAGCAAGGGTTTCGCTTATATCGGAAACGGTTGACTCCATATCGTTGTCTAGGTTTAAGGTGTTGCAAGAAGCAGTGGCAAAAACTGAGTTTTATGATAATGGTTTTATAGCAGTCATGACTTTGCGAGAAGAGCAGCTAAAAATAATAGAAATGGATACAGACGGTTTTATCGATATGATTCGAAATATTGAAGGAGTTGAAATTGCTATTTTATTAAAGGAGATTTCTTCTAAAGAAATAAAGGCAAGCCTTCGCTCAAAGAGAGCCGATGTTAATACTCTTGCAGCTGTTTTCGGTGGCGGTGGACATATAAAGGCTTCCGGGTGCACCATAAAAATGAGTTTGGAAGACGCGAAACGAGTACTTGTTAAGGAGGCTCAAAAGATTCGCGGATAGGTTATATTTATGGATGGGATTATACCTTTTCTTAAACCGCCGGGCATTACGAGTCACGATGCGGTGGCTATTGTGCGGCGTCTTTTAAAAGAAAAAAAAGTTGGACATAGCGGTACTCTTGATCCTTTAGCGGGAGGGGTACTACCGATTTATATGGGAAAAGCTACCCGACTTATCGAGTACGGAGATGAATACGAGAAAACCTATGTAGCTGAGGCTATCGTGGGGATTAGTACGGATACAGAGGATGTAAGCGGTCGTGTTATAGGGACTTCTTTAGAGAATATACAAACAGGAATATCGGCGACAGAAGCGATTCCCCTTTTGCTAAGTGCGTGGAAGACATCGGAAAATGAAGAGTATAATTTAACATTTTTCAAGGCCTTTGAAAGAATAAAACAAAATTTTTTGGGAGTTACGGAGCAGATACCCTCTTCCTTTTCGGCAATTAAGGTTAATGGTGTAAGGGCATATGAATTGGCAAGGGAGGGAAAAGATTTCCTTCTCCCTTCCAGAATTATTGATGTGACTCAACTTGAACTTTTACAAGTGTCCTTTCCCTATTTTACGGTACGGATCACCTGTTCCGGAGGAACTTATATTCGATCCCTTCTTCGCGATATACTGCACAATATGGGTTATGAAGGTACTATGACGCATTTGGTTAGATCTGCGGTAGGTCCTTTTCGTTTGGAAAATACTGTAACGGTTGAAGAAATTAAGGAAAAGGGGGAGGAGCTTGTATTACCCTCTGAAGCAGGGGTTCAGCATTTTCCTAAAATGATCTTTTCCGGGAATGAAGCAAGAGCGATTTCCTGTGGTAAACGAATAGAAAAGGCCATGGGGAAACCCGGAGTATATGCCGCCTATAGGGATAACGTTTTTTTTGGAATTGTGAAACAGGAAAAGAGATTTATTAAGGCGGATAAAATTATTTTTGTTCAGGAATAATATGAGAATTATAAAATCCTTTAAAGAATTGGAAGAATTACATAGTGAAACGGTCTGTGCACTTGGAACCTTTGACGGTGTTCATAGAGGACATGCTGAAGTAATTAGAAGAGCTGTACAAAAAGCTGACTCCTTATCTCTTCCTTCAGTTGTTATTACTTTTGATAAGCATCCGTTTACTGTACTTCGACCTAAGGAAGTTCCAACAAGTTTATGTCTTGAAAATGATAAGATGCGTTTTATAAGCGACTTAGGGGTAGACTATACTTTGATATTGCCTATGACAAAAGAGCTTTTATCTGTTTCTGCTGAAGATTTTACAAAGCTTCTGATAACGCAGGGGAGAATTAAAGCCATAAGCATAGGAGAAAATTTTACCTATGGATATATGGGAAAAGGAAATGTAGACTTTCTTTTAACCTATTTTCATGATAGCGATGTAGAAGTTTTATGCTCGCCTTTAAGTCGCGGTGGAAAAGAGTTTACAGTGATTTCAAGTTCTGCCGTTAGAAAAGCCCTCAGAGAGGGAAAAATTTCCGATGCTAATGCTATGCTGGGGAGGCCGTACACGTTTGAAGCAACTGTTGTTACCGGTGACGCCAGAGGAAGATTATTGGGATTTCCAACGGCTAACTTTATGTTCCCTCCCGGCATTACAGTTCCCAAAGATGGTGTTTATTTCAATCATGTTGAAATAGAAGGACATACATATAGGGGAATTGGGAATATAGGGGATAATCCGACTTTTGAAAATCAGTACCATAGGCTTGAAATACATATTTTAAACTTTAATGAAGATATTTATGGGAAAAAAGTACGTATTGAATTTCTAGATTTTTTACGGGGACAAAGAAAGTTCGATTCCGTGCAGGCATTAAAAGACCGGTTGGCGCTTGATAAGAGAGCAGCACTAGATTTCTTTGGCTGACTAAAAAAGCGAACTCCATGAAGAAAAATTTTGTAATTACAAGAATACATGGTAGATTAAATTAAAAAATAGAAGTATAGTAGTGATAGTATTGAGACATGTTAAAGAGAGGGAAGGGATCAAATTATGGCAATTCAATTTTCGGATCGAGTGAACAACATTAAAACTTCTGACACAGGAGCAATTATGAAGCTAACGGCACAGCCGGATATAATTTCTTTTGCCGGTGGGCTTCCTGCAGAGGAGCTGTTTCCTTTGGAAGAGGTAAAGGCATCGGTTGTTAAAATGCTTGATGCAGAAGGACAAAAGGCATTACAATATGGAGTTACTAACGGCTATGCTCCGTTGAGAGAGCAAATTGCACAACGCATGAATAGTAAGCTTAAGACGGATGTAAAAGCTGACGAGATTTTAGTTACTAACGGATCTCAGCAAGGATTGGACTTAGTGGCACGGCTTTTTTGCAATAAAGGTGATGTGATAGTTGTTGAGAAACCGACATACTTAGGCGCTATTTCCGCATTTAATCTAAGTGAAGTTGAGTATGTTGAGATTTCCACCGATGAAAATGGCATGATTTTGGAAGAATTGGAAGAGGTGTTAAAAAATAATAAACGAGTTCGTATGATTTATGTTATCCCGGACTTCCAAAATCCTATGGGAATAACTTGGTCTTTGGAAAGAAGAAAGCGTTTTATGGAAATTGCCAACACTTTCGAAATTCCCGTAATAGAAGATAACCCATATGGGGAACTTCGTTTTGACGGAGAATTTTTACCTTCTTTAAAATCCTTGGATACAAAGGGGCTTGTGCTTTTATTAGGAACATTCTCCAAGACCTTTGCTCCCGGATTCCGTCTAGGATGGATTGCGGCTAACAAGGATATTCTTGATAAATGTGAATTAATCAAAGCCGGATTGGATTTAGCTACAGCTTCTTCCGCTCAGCGCGTAGCATCCTATTGGATAAATAGCTTTAGTCTTGATGCTCATGTGGCAAAGGTAAGCGAGGTATACGCAAAGCGTTGTAAGGCAATGCTTGATGCGATGGATAAATATTTTCCAAAAGAAGTTACTTATACAAGGCCACAGGGTGGACTGTTCTGCTGGGTTACTTTGCCTAAGCATGTGAATGCAAGGGAAGTATTGCTTGATTGTATTGATAAAAAGGTTGCGTTTGTGCCGGGCGGAGCGTTTTTTGTTAGTGAAGGGAATGAAAATTATATGCGGTTAAACTATTCCTGCTCGGATGAAGAAAAGATAGAAGTAGGGATAAAACGTATTGCAGAAGTATTGGAAACGTACGTGAAATAAGCAGGTTGTAATTTTAATTTCTATTTTTGGGATAGGGAAATATAGTATATTAACAGGCGAGCATGACAGGGATGAACAGGTCGAAAGAGAACATTGTACTTTTGGCTCTAAGGTCTTTGTCATGCTTTTTATTATGGGTAGCGTATGCCGGGACCCAGGAAAACATCGGTTACTGTGTATATGCCTCTAACTTCAACAGAACAGCAAGGGAATTGGGACATATTAGGAAAAACAATAAGCCACTCAAGAATAAAACGCTTCTTGAGTGGCTTATTGTTTTGCTTAAGATTTCTATTTACTTCAACATCCCTATGGTTAATCGCCAAAAGGGTAAGACGCCACGATTCATGTCTTACTTACGGCCGGATTGCAGGGAAACTGCTTACACATAACTAAGGAATGATGAAATTTCTTATTAATATCATAGGTTTTTCAAAAATGCAAGATATTTGCTTGACACGAATTTTGCCCTATTATAGGATGGAGGTGTAAAGTCGCAAAGCTTGATTTTTGTACGAACCATAATCAAAGATACACCTCGAAAATAAAATATTATGAAATCATATCCGAAGACTCCTGTACCGGTAAAAATCCATGTGGTTGCAAAACTACGGGTTAGGTTTTCAGGTACGATGGTGTCGCTACGAACATTTTTTAGCACTAAGTAGAACAGTTTTTGACTATGGTTCATAAGTGGCCAGCCGTCAGGAACCAATTATTGATAGATGATCGAGTAGGTAATCTCATCGCTAAATACGATGGGTTAATCTAAATACACAAAAATCTTGATATACCCCTCCTTAGAACGGATAGAATAAAGTCAAAAGACTATTATCCATTCACAATGCAATACAACAAATTGTATCGTAACAAGACTACAGGAAAAGAAGGTGTACAAAATGAAAAAGTCCTCATCCATCCGATATTTACTGACTGTCGTTGTGGCGTTTTGTGGAACCGGTTTATATCCGGTTCAAGGCGAAGAAACCTCCCCACCTCCGCCGAATGGTTCAGGATATCGTGGTTATCATGATTCTGGCGTCCAGTTGCAGCACACGTTGCAGTATTTGGAATACCAGCTCATGCAGCAGCGCCTGGCTGAAGAACGGCCAACCAAAGGGACGGAAAACAGGGTGCCGGGAGATGGCCAGCAAGGCGAGACCGTTAGCTTTGTCTTGAAAGATGTCCTGGTATCGCCGTCACAGGTCTTTTCGCAAGACGAAATCAAACGGATTGTTTCGCCCTACATCGGGAAAACTGTGACCCTCGACGATTTGTACACCCTAGTAAACGAGTTTAATGAGAGCTATACCAAAGATGGATATGTGACTTGTCGGGCTTTTCTGCCACCCCAGACCATCCGTGGCGGCATCGTTCGCATTGACCTCATTGAAGGTAAGACGGGACAGGTTCGGGTAGAAGGCAATGCGTCGACGTGCAAAGACTACATTATCCACCGCCTGACATTGCCTCAAGGCCAGCTGGCCAATTTGCACGATTTGAATAAGCAGCTCCTGCGTTTTAACAGCACCAATGACGTCCAACTCCACTTATCCCTCAAGGCCGGCGAACAGACGGGGACAACGGATTACGTTATCAGCGTCCGGGAGCCTCAGAAAGAAGTCTTTGGACTCTTTGCCGACAATGCCGGCTATAAGACCAGTGGACTCTACCGCGGCGGCATGTACTGGCAGGACCGCAGCCTCCTAGGCAATCGGGACAGCCTCTTCTTGAGCACCGTCTTTTCCGAAGGCACTAAGTCCTTTGCCTCCTCCTATACGGCGCCCATCAATCACCACGGAGCCAAAGCCGGCCTCAGCTACAGTACCAACAGCGTCCACACCACCGATGGGCCTCTAGAAGCGCTCAACGTGCGCGGCCATTCCTATGCGTATGGTTTCTTCGTCACCCGGCCGGTCCGAACGACAGAGACGTTGAAATCCGAAGTCGGCTTCAACTACAATTACCAGCATTCGCAGACATCTTTCATGGGCATGCCTTGGGTCAATGACCGGTTAAGCACGTTCCACCTCTATTATGACCAGATCAATTACGGAAGGACGACAATTTTCTATCAGAAACATGGCTATCGCTTCGGCCACTATACAAATATTTCTGATAAAACCCGCAATTATGGGAAATATGAACTTAATACACTCTATCGGAAACACTTTCCTCATGGACAGTCATGGACCCTGCGCATGGATGGACAGCTTTCGAATACGCAGTATCTGCCGTCGGCAGAAATGTTCTACCTCGGTGGCGTATACAGCGTGCGGGGCTATAAAGAAAGCCTCATTGGCGGCGACGGCGGCTTCTTGGCCAGTGCCGAATATGCCGTCCCTATTACGAAAAATAAAAAGACCAGTGCCTATATATTCTTCGATGGCGGTCGTATCTGGGGCAGCAGCGCCTATGGAGACCGCAGCCTCGTTGGCACCGGATTGGGGCTCAAGAGCGAAGTCGGCGAACATGCTTACGCCAACGTCGCCTTGGCTTTACCCCTGATTCGTAGCATCAACGACGAAGAACAAGGGCGGACACGGATCCATTTTTCCTTCAACGCGACATTTTAACCACAAAGGAGACACCTTATGAGCTACTTACGGCAGTTTTATAGAAAAAAAGAACGCTTGAGTGATAAATATCTAACCCGGCGCGTCTTGGCCGGTGTGACGGCCATGGGCTTTTTTGTCAACCCCCTTGTGGTCATGGCGGCGAGTAGTATTACCGATGGGGATGGGAAAGCCTATACGCCCAGCGACCAGGTGTTCAATATCTATGCACAGAAGATAACTAGTGATAACAAGGTCGGCGTCAATCGCTTTAAAGACTACAAGCTAGGTGCCGAAAACATTGCCAATATGTATTTCAACCAGGAAGGAAAAACGGTTTATGCGGATACCCTGGTGAACCTGGTGGGTAGTACAATCGATATTGGTGGCACCGTCAACGCCATTAAGAACAACCAGATCGGCGGCAATCTGTTCTTCCTGAGCAGCCAGGGCATGGCAGTCAGCAAGGGTGGGGTCATTAACGCCGGCAGCCTCACGGTTCTAACGCCCAATCAGTCGGATTTTGACAAACTGAACCAGTCTGCGCCCGATGCGGCTTTGCTTCAACAGGTAGTCACTAGTCCGGCGGAAGTGGCTCTTAACAAAAGCGGTACCATTACCATGGAAGGAACCATCAATGCGGTGGACGGAGTCATGCTCCGGGCCGGTCAGAAGGTGACTGTTGGGGATACCAACAGTGGCGCTGCTATCCGGACAGGGGAGAGGGACTTCTCCAGACTTGTCAACATGGAAGGCGTTCAGTCCGGAATTACCGGCAACAACCTGAAAATGTCCAAGGATGCCAAAGGGGATATCGTCCTGGAAGCCGTTTCCATCGATACGGACCGCGGTGGCAAGGCAGATGCCAGTGTCACCGTTGGCGGCACGCTCCAAGCTGCCGGTGATGTGACGATGGTGGCCACGTCTTCGGCTACATTTAAGGATACGGGTATCTCGGAGAAGCTCGTCAACTTCGGCAAGGGAAAGATCACGGGAAAGCTAGGCGCTGCGCTTGACGGTGACGGTGCAGTAATGAGCAGCAACGCCAAGGTTACGGTCAAGGATACGGCGGAGATAGAAGCACAGTCTGTAACGGCTGAGGCAAAGAGCACGCTTAGCGCTGTGCTCGGTGCGGCGACGGAGAAGGAAAAGAGCGGGACCACCCTGACCAATAAAATCCCGGCAGCCGCGGTGGCCTTTGCTGATGGCAAGAATACGGCAAACGTGGAGATGAACGGTAAAGTTAGAGCTGAGAAAGATCTGACGGCCAAAGCCGTGGCCAACACCCGGATGGAAGTCAATGCAGAGACGGCCACAAAAGTCGATAACGAGGGCAAAAAGGAAGATGAGGAACATGCGCAGGCCAACCTGGCCTATATGGCTGTGGCCGTAGTGGATGGGACGAGTACGGCGTCTGTCGGTATCGGTGAGAAAGCCAGACTGACGAGCAAAGGCAAAGCGGCCATCGGAGCGCAGTCCGCGAATATGGTCTCCAGCGCGGCCAAGGTCAGTGCGCCGGATGCCTCTGTTCTTTCCACGGCGGTCAGCATCGTCAGCTATGACAGTAGTGCTACTATTGATATTAAGGGCTCCGTCCAGTCGCAGGGGGACCTGACGGTCAAGGCCGACAATCAGCTTAACAAGAATATCGTACGGGCCGAGAATGGTATCGGAAGCGGCAAACAGAAACCGAAGGATCCCAACGAGCGGAATTTTGGTTCTACCAAGACCGGAAAATTGATTATCGAAAGTGCCGGTGGAATTAAGGATTCTGTAGTAGATGGAATCATGAATATCATGCCCCACAAGCTAGTTGACAAGCTCAGTTCTCTAGGGGATTCGGATTCGGCCGCAGCCAACAAGACGAACTTTGCCAACAAGATGAGTCAGTACTTTAGTGTGGGGGCCAGTGTGGTAGTGGCCGATGAGAGCCACAAAGCGGCTGTTACCGTGGGATCCAAGGGCAGCCTGATTTCCAACGGAGGCAAAGCCAATGTGCTGTCCAATGCGGAGATCCACAACACCGTGATTTCCTCGTCGGGCCAGGCCAATAACCAGAACCAGAATACCAACACGAAGGTTATGACAGATGTCGGCTTTGCCTACAGCAACATCGAAAACAAGGCTGCCATCATAACAGAGGGAACAGCAAGTCGGGATCAGGTCAAAGGCAAGGCTGTGGCTCTTGATGCCCGGGCCAAGACGCATTTCAACATCCGTAAGATGATTGCGGATGTGCCGGCTTATCTGGAACAGTTGGAAAAAGACCTCGAGACTTTGGGTAAAGACTTCAAGGAACTGAAGAATCTGAAAGACAAATTCGAGGAAGTCAAGAAATATCAGACCAGTATAGCGGATAGCGACGATTCAAAATTCGTCCAGCTCATCGGCTCTATTGGTGATGCTCTGAATACCATGGATACTGCCTTGGATGTGATCGGTGAGGATATTTCCAATATTGGTAGCGATTCCGTGACGGCAGCCATCGATGCCATGAAACTTATCAACAGCATTAAGGCGTTCACATCACCAGAGAGCTATACGACTTACTATGTCCGCACACAAAACGTTGACAAGGAGAAGGGTGCGCAGGGGAATGGCAACGATGGCTCCACGCTCGGTCTGGCTGGTTCCATCAACCTCGCATCGCTCACAGACAGGGCATCTGTTATCGTGGGCAAGGAAAGCCGCCTGACGGCTACGGATGGCGATGTCAGCACCAATGCTGAGACGCTGACAGAGACAGTTAGCTTCACGGGCAATGCAGGAAAATACTTCACGCCGAATTCCGCTGCTAACGTAGGTATGGGAGCCAGTGTGGCCGTCCAGGATATTTCCGGTGACAGCCTCGTCCTGATCGGTAAGGACGCCGTCCTCACGGGCAAGAATATTGAAGTAGCGACAGAAAATACGATGAACCAGGTCGGTGTCATTTACGCGGCTGGTACGGCGGGGACGGCCGGCATCAGCGGTATGGTCAACCTTATGAACGGCGAGAGCAACAGCGTTGTCTCCGTCGACGATGAAGCCACTCTGACGGCCGACAAAGGGGTTACGATCGGCAGCATAAACAAGAGCACGATCACGGGTGTCACGGGCGGCGGGACGCTCGGTGACGACGGCACGACGGCCTCGGTCGGTGTGGGGTTGACGCTCATCAACTATGATATCAATAACATCGCCATGGTCGCAGACAATGGTCACGATGCAAGTACGGCAGAAGAGACTATTGCGGAAGGCGACAGTGATAGCGAGAAAATCGCCAAGAAAGCTGCCAATAAGAGAGCCAGAGGTACCGCACTTGCGAAGAAACTGGCCGGTAGCGAAAACACGAAAGCCGGGACCAAAACAGCGGCAGGTGAAGCAGTTGCGGGCATCACAGCCAAGAATATCGAAGTGATAGCGGATACGTCCGGCACGATCAATAGCGTCGCCATAGAGGCAGCTGTCAACAAGGGCGACGGCGGCAACGACGGAAACGATGGAAACGACGGTTCACCGGGTGCTTTTGACGGCATCAAGAATGCAGTGGGCAAGGTGTCAGGCGGACTCGATGCCATCAGCAGTTCCATTAAGGGTAAAATTGCCGGTAAAATCGACAAAGTGGACAACTATATCTACGGCAAGCTCGGTGGCAAGGACGGCACGACGACAACGGATGTGGCCAACCTCGGCATGCAGGTCACGGATGGAACTTCGCCTGAAACGCCACAGAAACTTGGTGACCAGAATGCAGAAACGTCCTCGAAGACAAGTGTGCATGTCGCCGGTGCCGGTAGCGTGGCCCTAAACTTCCTCGATGGCCAGACCGCAGTCCTGACTGACGGCGCGAAACTCACCTTACGTGATACGGGTAAGGATGCGGAGGATAATACGGCGACGGCCGTCAATGTGGCCGCAGAAGACAGCCTCTTTGCCGGCTCTTGGGCGGGCTCAGGCGCAGTCAACTGGATGAAGGCCGGTCAACTGAAAGGTTCCGAAAGTGGCACGAATGTCAGCATCGGCGGCGCAGCAGCGGTCAATGTCATTGACCGCGATGTGGCATCAATCCTCAAGGATACGAGTGTCAGCGGCAGTAGTGCCCTAAACAACAAGGCAATTAAGAGCGGCTCTGAAGTGGCAGCTGGACTTGGCCTGAGTATCGCCAAGGGGTCAGGCAGCGACACGAACGTCGCCGTCAGCGCAGCCGTTTCCTATAACGAAACGGATAGCGATATTCATGCCTTGTTACTCGATGATACGGTAACCGGAGGAACGGTGACAAATGAAGCCTACAACAAAGATTTGCAGGTTACGGGCGGTCTTAGTACGTCCATCACAGCGGGCGGTAACGGCGGGGCATCGGTAGGCGGTACGGTTACCATCAGCGACATCAGAAACGACCTGCAGAGCACCATCCAGGGTGGCACCTACACGAAGGTCGGCGATGTCAATGTCGATGCAGCGACGAACACCAAGCAGATCTCGGCATCTGCGGCTGTTGCGGTCAGCACCCAACAGAAATCCCCATCTTTTGCCGGGGCTGTCAATTATAGCAAGGTCAGCAATACCAGTGAGGCAAGAATCGACAATGCCGAAATCAGCAGCACAGGCAAAGTGACGGTGGCGGCCAATGATACCAATAAGAGTAGCAACAGCTACGAGAAGTATGTACAGGACCGTGGCATCGATACGACTGGTGCGACCGGTGCTGACGATAAAGTAGAAGAAACCAGCAATGGCAGCACGGCCAATGGCGGAAGCTTGATGGTCAATGTGGCGGCCAGTGTTGGCGCGTCTAAAGATACGGCCGGTGTCGGTGCTGCTGTCAATATCAGCGATATCGACAATGTGATGAAATCCCGCATTTCGGGTTCGACCATTACGGCAAACGCAGTCAGCGGCCATGCTGACACGAGCAGCAAGCTCATCTCGGTGGCGGCTGGCGTCGGTGCGAGCAGCAAGTTCGGCGGAGCGGGATCCGTCAGCTGGGATACCCTCCACAACGATAACACGGTGACGGTGGAAAAGAGCACCATTCATACGGGAACTCTCAGCGGATCGGCGGCCAATACAGCCAAAATCATCAATGTAGCCGGACAGGTCAGCGCCGGAAAGGCTGGGGTAGGGCTCGCCATGGCTTATAACGGCATGGAGAACACCACTGGTGTCTATGCCAATGGGCTAAAGCTCCGTGGCAGGACGGACGGTAGCGAGACGAATCTCACGCTCTCTGCAGACAATCAGGCTCGCATTATCGCTATCGGTGCCGGAGTCAGCGCGGGAAGCTCGGCGGCAGTTAACGGCAGCATCGCTATTAACCGAGGCGCCAACAATACCGAAGCCGTCGTGGGTAATACGGCAGAGGCTTCCACCCTGACCCATGTGAAAAAAGCCAGTGTGACGGCCGACGATAAGACCCAGAACATTACCGTAGTGGGTAGTATTACCGGTTCCGGTACGGCAGCCGTGGGTGGCGGTGTGGCCTACAGCGACATCGGTGGCTCTAAGAACGGTAGCGAGAATGCTAGACAGAAAGTTCGGGCGGAAATTAACCATTCCGTCATTACTACGGCTGAGGGATCTTCTCTTGCGGCCAAAGCCAGTGATACGGCAAAGATGACTACCGTGGCAGTGGCGGCGGGCGGCGCCGGGAATACCGCTGTTCAGGGTGCGGCGGCAGCATCCCTAATCAATAAACAGGTTCATGCAGGGATAAATGATACGGATATCGATAAAGACATGGCCAACAAGGCCAGTGTATCGGTTACGGCAGACAATGCGTCCAAGATTATCTCAAATGCAACGGTGGCTGCAGGCTCCGGTTCGGTCGCTGTTGGTGCCGGTGTGGCGGTCAACCGTATCAACCAGAGCACGGAAGCCAGTGTGACGGGCGGTACTCATAAGGTAGCTCGGGAAGTCATAGAGGCGACAGGTACACCGGATATCCTGGCGACGGGCATCGGCGGCGGAGCTGCCGGTACTGCAGCTATCGCCGGCTCGTTCGGCGTCAATATCATAGACAACGATGTGACAGCAAAAATCAGCAAGGCCACGATTTCGAGCAGTGGCAATCTCGGCGTCATCGCCCGGAGCGATGAAACCATTTCCAATTATGCCGGAGCCATCAGCGGTTCCGGTACAGCCGCCATCGGTCTGGCTTCCACCGTCAATACCATCAGCGGTGATACTCAGGCTGTAGTGGAAGAAAGTAGCGTGACGGCTGCCGGTTCGAGCGGTTCGGACAGTGATGCCATAGAAACAAAGACCATTGACCAAGGACTGATTTCGGAACTCCTGGACTCGAGTTCCTTTGAGGTAGCTGCCCTTAAAGAGGGTCGCAGGACCGAACAGAAAAAGGGCTTGGTGGTGGACAGTTCCTCTACCCACAGCATCTCCTCTGTCCTGGCTTCGGCCGGTGGGTCCGGTGTCGTTGCAGTTGCCGGTACGGTGAATGTCAACCATGTTGGCGGTTCCACTCGGGCAACGGTTTCCGGCAGTGACATTAATAAGAATCTAGCCGACCTTTCTAAGGCGGACGTGTCGGTCCATGCCGATGATGCAGCTAACTCTGCAGGGCTGGTGGTGAACCTTACCGGTAGCGGAACAGCTTCAGTAGGGGCTTCGGCTGATACCAACTTGATGGACCGTGTGACGGAAGCATCCGTGACGGGAACCTCTTCCACCCGAAAAAATACAGCCAACGCCCATGATTTCATGGTAGAATCCAGATCCCGGCAGGCCATGTCCAACTTCGATGCTACCATAGCTTTTGGAGTGGGAGGCGCAGCGGTAGCCGGTACGTCTTCCGTTGACAAGCTGGAAAGCACTACTAAAGCCAGCCTGGTCCATATGGATGTTTCCTATACCGGACAGGCTAAAGTGACAGCAGATCATACGGATCAGACTTACCTGGGCAATGCCTCTGCCGGCGTTGCGGCTATAGGCGGCGGTGTAGGTCTGGTGACAGGCATCGTCAAGGAAAATTCTGTGGTTACCGTGAATGTGGATGGTAGCAGCCTTCAGTCCAATGAAACAAATTCCAAATCCACCATCCAGGCAGCCAATACCAGTAAGCTCTTGACAGCGGTCACTTCGGCCGGTGTGGGCGTCCTTGGGGTTGGCGCGGCAGGAACTGTGTCGGTAAACAACATGGCCCAACAGGTGACGACTGCGGTTTCCGGCAGCACACTCAAAGCCGGTTCCCTAGATGTGAGTGCGAAAAATACCGTAGATGCCAGCACCAACGGTGGTTCTCTAGCCGGTGGCTTTGGGGGCGCGGGTATGAGCGTTGCCGTCAATACCTTTAATGACAAAGTCAATACGGTCATCGACAGTGGATCCCAGTTTACGGCGACCCAGGGAAATCTGACGGTCCAGTCGGAAGAAGAACGCAATCTGGACCAGATCGTGGCAAATGCGTCCCTTGGCGTTGCGGGAGTGGGCGCCAATATCATGGTAACTAATGTTAACAAGGCTGTGGACAACCAGGATGTGTTAAACAAGATCAAAGAAGCCAATTCCAGTGTGCCCGATTACAGCGACAACGTTAAGGGCTTGTTTAAAGCAGAACAGGGAACACTCAAGAACAACAGCCAGCGCAATGGGTCCGGTGGAGCCGAAGATGCCGATAGCGGCGTCCATGTCAAAGTGGATGGGTCTGCCCTGACGGCGGCCGGCAAGATCCAGGTCCGTGCCCGGGAATCCAATGATGCGGCCATGAACGGCGGCAGCGTCACCGTAGGCGGCGCTAGCTTAAACGGTGCAGTCGGCCTGCTCCATGTAAAGCATGCGACCGATATAACGCTAGATGGTGCAACCCTTAGCGGCGGCGATGTGACGGTCGAAGCCCTCGAACAGGACAAGCAGGATGGCACCGTTCTCCGAGTTGTACAGGGCTCAGGAGGCACTTACGCTCTCGGTGCAGCCTACGGTAAAGCGTTGACAAGCGGTATGACCAAGGTCGTGGCCAATGAATCCAACATTACGGGCAAGACGATCACACTGTCGGCTAAGGACACGAGCACGACAAAGGCCAATGCTTATGGCCTGACGGCCGGCATGATTGCAGCCGGTGCCATAGTCTCTCAGGGAGAAAATACCAGTAATACCAGTGTCGCTATCAGTGGTAGCATCCTAGAGGGCACTGGCGATTCGGCTCGTGTCACTGTGGAGAGTGAAAAAGCCAATAGTCTGACCGCCAATGCCTATGGTGGGGCTGTAGGCATTGCAAGTGGTCAGGGCGTAGTGGCTAAGGTCAAAGAAAATGGTGTAAGCTTCATTTCCATCCAGAAGGGAGAAAAGGACAGTGCCCTGAAAGGGAAAGATCTGACCGTAAAAGCCAACACGAAACCGGCTGTTTCTGCTGTGGCAGGGAGCCTTTCTGCCGCACTCTTGGGAACGGCCACTGCCTCTGTGGCTACAGCGGAAACCACCGGTACCGTATCCGTTGCCGTAGGTGACGGGACGAAACTATACGGAGATGCTGTGTCAATTGCGGCCAATACGGAAACCCAGCAAGAGAAAAAGAATACGGAAGCCAGTGTCAAGGGGGTAAGTGCAGCCGGCTTGGGCAGTGCGGTAGTCAATGTTGCTACGGCAAGAACTAACATCGATGCAGCGGTCACTTTGGGCAAGGCTGAGTACAAAGCTGCTCATGGTACAGCCCTAACGGTCCGTGCCGTGAACACCACCCAGACAGCGGCTGATGCCCGGGGCATTACCGTAGGCGGCCTCTTTGCCAGCGGCACGAATCTGGCCTATACGGAATCAGGGGAAGAAAATGATGCTAATATGGCCATTGTGTCAATGAAGGGTGACGGGGCTCAATTGAAAAGTATGGGCGTCTATGCCAACGGGACCAGCCACAGTCTGACCACGGCAGATGGCAGTGGCGGCGGCCTGATCAGCGGAGACCTGGCCGGTGCGGTGGATAACAAGACCTATACCGGCAGCCGGGTGGATATGACCGGCAGCTGGCAGGTGGCCGGGGATACATCCCTTGAGGCGGCGCAGATGGACCATATGGACCTGAATGCCGATGCTACCAAAGCAGCCATTGTCGGTGCCAGTGCTACAAAGGCTGATAATACTGCTGATGGATCTGCCAATGTGGTATTGAAAGACAGTCGGATTATCAGCGGTGGTGCGCTTACGGCGAAAGCGGACAGCAAGGCGAACGTTGGTCAGAACCAAAAGTATGCTGTGGAAGGTAGCGGGTACGGCGGCATCGCGGTGCAGGGGGCCAAGCTTAACAATACAGTGAAACGTACGGCTGGCGTTGATGTCAGCGGAGCAGCTCTTACGAGTATCGGCAACCAGACCATGGCAGCTGAATCAGGAGGCCAGATCCATGCGGCCGGTTATATAAAAGCGGCTGGTGCTGGTGCGGCAACTTGGGTGGATGTGGATAATACCCTGACCAGCCAGAATACCATCAGTACCGATGGGGAGACCTCCCTGCGCACGGATACGTCAGACGGCGATATCACCCTATCGACTTCTGACGACTGGAATGTAACGGTCAAAGGTGTGGCTGATACCCAGGGCGGTGCTGCCGGCGGTGCTTCGTCGAATGTGAAGAATACCCTGCAACGGACAAATCAGGTCGATGTCCAGGGCAAGATATACAGCCTTAACGATATCAATCTCTATGCCGGTAAAGACGCCGGTGGAGTTATGGACAAGCTGGATCTCCAGGTTGAGGCGGAAGCCTATAACAAGACGGCTCTTTCCGTTGCTGTCCCAAAATTTAAGGATACGCTGACCCAGTCCAATCAGGTTGTTATTGGCAAGGGAGCAGAAGTCTCCAGTGTCCGCCATATCAATGCGTATGCAGATGAAGCCGATAAACACCTGCGGGAACAGTCTGTGAAGTATACATGGTATCACAGTGATGCCAATGAAAATTTCACCAGTACATCTGTAGGGAAGAAATCGGATAACATCAACGACAAGACGAATAATTACGTGCAAGTCGACGGAAAAGTGACTGCCGGGGCACAGAATAAGCAGAAAATCGTCATCGGCGGATCGGGACAGATTGTGGTCCTGGATAAAGACGAACTGGCTGCCGTCAAAGCAGTCATAGGGCAGGAAAATGCCGTCCAGAGACCGACGATTGAAGCTTCAAATGGCATCGATACGTCACAGATTACTTATGCGAGCATCGATTACGGCAATGCCCTGATGACACGCTACTATGAACTGGCTAAATTGATCGGCCAGTACGGTGACAGCAAGGATCTGACGGCCCTGAAGGGCTATCAGGATGAGCAGACGCGCATCTATAACGAACTTAAGGATCTGGGGCTTCTTTCTCAGGCAATCGGGGAAGACGGCAAGCTATATCTGGTACCTGTCAGCGGCCTGACCGTGGATACCATCACTCTGCCGGACATCGTCGCTTCCGGCGGCAATATAACTGTCGAAACGGGTAGCCTGAAAGGCGCTGGTACGCTGAAGGCACAGGGCAGTCCTGAAGTTACTGTTGAAAACCATACCAATCTTTATTTAAAAGTGGGGGATGTTAAGGCAGTCAATCCGGGTGGTGAAATCCACTACAATGGACAGTCTCTGGCCAAAGATGCTGCAACCGTTATCAGCAATGCCAACCAAGATAAGACGGCTACCGTCAATCTGACGGTTGGTACCGATGCTGCTACTAGTGCCGGTGGAACCGTCACTATCAAGAGTGACTACGGTACAGCAGCCATCAAGGCAAATATCGATGAAGTTGATGCCAATAACAATAAGACAGGCAAGAAAGTCGATGTCGAAGTCGTTCCTAAGGCCGATATTGAAATTAACGGCAATGTCGAGGCGGAAAATGGTGTTGTCACGGTAGAAAACAAGAACTACAGTATTCTCCTACAGGGCGAAGGTAGCCGCATGGCGGAAGTCAACGGCAAGGAAATCCACCTGACGGCCGGCAAGAGCGTCAGCCAGGGCTTTACCCAGGGCATCGTCAACATTGGCGGTAACCCGGAAGAGCT
>JBHAEC010000040.1:0-18371 GCA_041855385.1 Veillonellaceae bacterium | reverse complement strand
TTCAAATCGCTTCAGCTGCTCGATGTAGAGCAATAGTTTTTTCTCGGTTCTTTTGAATCGAGTTTTTTATTTTACATTTTTTACTATAAATCTTTATTAACTGTTTTTCAACATATGCAAATAAAAATTTCGCACTATTAGATTTATTTTAACTTTTTTGTGACAACTCCTTCTTTTCTTAACAATTTTTATAAAAATTTTTATTCATAACTCAAAATAAAAGGGTTCTGGCGGAAAACAACTCCGTTAGAACCCTTTTTATTCATCGTATTTCAAATATATTTTAGATTAATGCCTCTTCCGGTCGGACTGCATTCTTTTACTTTTCATATATTACTGCTTCTTAAAGTCAAGCAAATTGCCTTTTCCGTCAAAGGTTGCCGTATATTCTTCTCGATCACTTTTAACGTCAATAACTGCTCTATAATTGCCTGTATTGATATCCAAAATATAAATTAACGTCTTCTCCACTTTAGCCTTGTCTATTTCCTTAGCTTTTGTCTCACAAATTTTGTATATTTCCGGAATCTTTGAAAAGTCAATGGCATCTATGGATTGCACATTATCTTCCATATTTCCACTTCCCGTAATCTTTACCGGGTTAGGGCCGGTCCAAGTACCACCCTTATATTTATAGTTATCTACCTGATCGGTTGTTCCCGGCTTTAAAATATTGATATCAATCATATTTCCTACGCCTTCTTGATCAAATATCACTACATTCTGGAACACCTTAAGCTCTTTACCCTTGAGTTCAGATCGTTCTTTTAATTGACTGATAGCTTTGGCTGCCATATCCTTATCGGTAAATATACTTCCTCCGCCGGATAAAGGATTGCCGCTACAACCTACCAGTACGAACAAAGCAACCACCGTTAGCAAAAGAGACAAGATTTTTTTCATAGTAACCCTCCTAACAAATATACCCAATAACCAAACCACCTATGAAGACTAACATAAAAATGTCCGTGTAAAATATAATTATATAACCATATTTTATGCTTTTACTATAAACTTTTTTTCATCTATTTACAACACTATAATAAATCCACCCCTTCATCAAGTATTGACAAAGGGGTGGTCTATATTGGTGCGGTTGGCGGGAGTTGAACCCGCACGGTTTTATCCACTACGGCCTGAACGTAGCGCGTCTGCCATTCCGCCACAACCGCAAGTAAGCTAAGATCCTGTTCGCCTCTATTTTGGCCCTTACTTCTTAGCCTCTACGATATGAGCCAACGCTTCCATTTCCTCGCTGGCGATTTGCCTCCATGTAAGCGCATTTACGGTAATATATCCTTTTTCTATGCAGTCCACATCGGTGCCCTCATTCTCATTCTCGTCAAAAGATAGAATCCCACGCAAATAGTAATAAGGATCACCATTGGCATCTTTATACTCCTCAAAAATATTGGAGTATAGAGGCATTCCTTGATCCACCACCTTTACTCTATCCCATCCCACTTCTCCGCTAAGAGGAAGATTCATATTTAGCATCCCTTGGAATTTTTGCCTCACAAAAACTTCTTCGATAAATTCGGAGACAAAGGGGAAAATCTCTTCTCCCCGTCTTTTATCATAATGTTTCAACGAAAGAGCAATAGATGGGATTTTGTAGAAGAGCCCTTCCATTGCCGCACCCACAGTTCCCGAGTAAAGTGCATCGGATCCTAAATTATACCCATTGTTGACTCCGGAAATCAGAAGATCCGGCTTGTCCTCTTTCATATAATAATCCAAGGCAAATTTCATACAGTCTGCAGGCGTTCCCGAAAGAGAATAACGAGTAATGTTCGCCTTATAGGAAGGAAGTTTTTTTAGCTTTAGAGGCCGATTCACAGTAAGAGCATGGGATTTTGCACTTTGCTCCGAATCGGGTGCAATAATGGTAATGCGCCACTCATCCGGTAATGCAATGCTTAAATCACAGATTCCCGGTGCCTCTACGCCATCATCATTACATAGTAATACGTGCATATCTACTCCTTCTCTTTTCCATTAATTTTTCCCATGCGGGTAAGTTCAATTTCTCCCATCGATACCCCTCGCGTATGTATCGTATGAGACCATACTTTATCATGACGATTGAGGTATCCCAAAAAGGTAATCGGAATCCAGCTGTACATAAAGACAGGATATAGGAGAAAGTAGAGCCATACTTTGGGTGGGACTTTGATCTGTAACAGAACAAGTAAAGGAAATATGTACTGTCCCACTATACCTAAGACAGTCCAAGCCGTCATAGGCAAAAACTCGTCAAATATATTCGTATAAATCGGATATATGATATTGATATAGGACATAATGACATAAAAAGCCGATAAAAGCAAGAAATAGGGTTGAGAAATTTGTAAAATCCCATCTAAAATAATAATATTCCCCTGCTTGATCCCTTCTACAAACAACTTCGGTATGTAGCGTTCTCCGCAATCAAAATGCCCTTGCGCCCATCGTTTGCGTTGGTTCCAGGACTGCATAAAAGTGAGCGGCTTTTCATCATATACAATGGCATCATGCGCCCAAGTCGTTTTAATGCCGTGAATCAGAAGCTTCATGGAAAATTCCATATCTTCCGTCAGACAGTTACAGTCCCAACCATAGTTTCGGATAATATCCATGCGAATGCACATTCCTGTGCCGCCAAGGGCGGTAGATAGGCCTAAATTGTATTTCGCCACATGCCAAAGATGATTAACCATCCAAAATGCGATAGCAAATGTACCGGCCACCCATGTGTCACTCGGGTTCTTTGCATTTAAGTACCCTTGAATAACGGACTCTCCTTTTTCTAAGTGGTGATTCATTTCCAAAAGGAAATTAGGGTGCACAAGATTATCCGCATCAAACACCGCAACCGCATCATACTTTCTTTCCATTTGCTCGATATTATCAAACATCCAGCCCATGGCGTATCCCTTGCCTACTTCTTCCTTGTTAAAGCGTTCAAAAACGGTTGCCCCTTTGTTGCGCGCAACATCCGCCGTACTGTCGGTACAATTGTCCGCCACCACAAAGATATCGTACTTTTCCTTCGGATAATTCAAAATATGAAGATTGTCAACTAATTGCCCGATAACAGCTTCCTCATTATGTGCACACACAACAATGGCAAAGTCATTTTTAGGCATATAATTCTTTTTTTCTTTTCGGCCCCAAATCCCCGTAAAGGCTAACAAAAAGTAGTAAAGGGTATAGAAAATAATTACTACCTGTACAGGGATTAGGATAAGGTCCAACATATGGGTCATTTAAATGTCCCTTTCCTCATCTATTTTTGAAATTTGTTAATTCCTGTATTCACCAGACCAAATACTGTAAAGAGCACAAACGGCACCAGAGGCCAAGAACGCATATCCCAGTATAGCATATATGCCGCCACCATTGCCGTTACAATCATAGCCGCCACATTCATTTTATCCGGAGATTGCCCTTTAAAGTCAGGATAATGTACTTCACTTACCATTAAAAAGCCGATGGCTACCATAGCTATCATAACCACTAAAAGAGGCATAGTTACGCCGGAAAGCACATAGGCCGCACACATACATCCCGCCGTCGGAATGGGTAGTCCCAAGAAAAAACCCTTTACTTCCGTCGTCATAATATTAAAACGAGCTAATCGATATCCTCCTAACACGGAAAAGACAAGAAGAGGAATATACCCAATCCACCCTACCTCATGTACTTCGCGAGCGTATAGCATAAATGCAGGAGCTACACCAAAGCTGACAACATCTGCAAGGGAGTCCAATTCTCTTCCCAAGGGGCCGTCCACCCCCAGTGCCCTTGCAGTCCTGCCATCACAAGCGTCGGCCAGCAAAGAAAAAATTACACACCATGCCGCCCACACATACTCACCCGTAGCAGATAAGGTAATGCTCATAACACCTAAGGCTAGATTTGATCCGGTAAAAAAGTTTGGTATAAATGACATATTCATTATGGTAACCTCCCTATGATGGTTTCTCCGCCAATGACACGGTCACCTTTTTTAACTGTTATCTCCACATCCTTCGGTACAAAAATTTCTGTACAGGAACCGAATTTTATCATCCCATAGAGCTGTCCTTTTTCTAGTGTATCACCTAGATTTACCCACGATACGATCCGTCTGGCTAAAAGTCCGGCAATCTGCGTCACCAAAATAGTCGTCTTCCCGTTATCAATACCTATGGAGTGACGTTCATTTTCATAACCTACCGTGGATTCATAAGCCGGCTTAAACCGTCCGCAAGTATACTGCCTAAACGTAATCTCCCCTTCCATGGGGGCTCTGTTTACATGAACATCAAAGACAGATAGAAAAATGGTTACCTTTTTACATTCCTCATGAAGAAATAAATCTTCCTGTTCAATGGACACATCCATTACTCGGCCATCGGCCGGCGACACAAGCAATGCCTTATCCTCTGAAATCTTCCTCTTAGGGTTTCGAAAGAAAAAGGCAAAGAAAACGCCCAGCACAAAGGGAATAACTGCTATATAAGGGGATAGAAAAATATACGCTAAAGCTGCCAGCAGGAAGCTTACGATGATGAAGGGATACCCTTCACTTACAATATGCCCTTTCGGCATCTTTGCACCACCTTTCTATTTTTTATTCTTCCATACGGCCCATACATACTGCGGTAGAGCCATCATGCGCTTAATGCGCCAAGGTTGCTTGTATAATCTGAACAACCATTCCAGTCGATTATCTTGCATCCATTTCGGTGCTCTTGGCAATCGACCTGCCAATACATCGAAGGTGCCACCTACGCCCATGCCAACAACACCAGACAAATGGGATAAATTTTGTGTTATCCATATTTCCTGGCGTGGCACTCCGAGCGCTACAAGGACAATTTTAGTGCCCCCTTCTTCGATTTTTTTAATAATTTCTTTTTCTTCTTCTGCTGTAAAAAAGCCGGAATGCACTCCTACTACAGAGAGGGGGCCAAATTCCTTTTCCATGGCCGCAACAGCGTCCTCTGCCACTCCACTTTCCCCACCAAGGCAATATATGGGTAACTGCTCTTTTGCAGCTTTCTCAAACAATCTCTTTGCCGTATCCACTCCTGTAACGCGTTCGGGAAAATGCTCATTTTGTTGTTCAGCAGCCCAAAGTACGCCTGCACCGTCCGGAAGTACCAAGTCGGCTCCTTTGATAAGATCGGCAAACACTTTATCCCTTTTGGCCAGCATTACCATTTCCGCATTCATGGTTGCTACAAAATGAAACCCCGGCGAGCGGAGCATCTGCTCCACTCGATCCATTGCTTCATCCATAGTAACCACATCAATAGGAACGGATAAAATCTCTATTTGATTTCGCAATCCAATACCTCTGTTCTATCAACCACTGTAGTTTGGTGCTTCCACGGTAATACTTACATCGTGAGGATGACTTTCTCTCAGTCCTGCTGCTGTAATCTGCATAAACTGAGTCTTATTAATCATATCCTCAATATTATGACATCCACAATAGCCCATGCTTGCGCGCAGTCCGCCCACCATTTGATAAATAGTATCGGCAGCCAGCCCTCTGTACGGCACGCGACCTTCAATTCCCTCAGGAACCAGCTTTTTACTCTCTGCCTGGAAGTAGCGATCCTTGCTTCCCTGTTTCATAGCGCCCAAACTTCCCATGCCGCGATATACTTTATAGCTTCGGCCTTGGTAAATTACCGTCTCGCCGGGACTTTCATCCGTTCCGGCTAAAATATTTCCCATCATAACCACATGTGCTCCTGCAGCAATAGCCTTTGCAATATCCCCGGAATATTTAATTCCGCCGTCTGCAATAATTGGTATGCCATAACGATGGCCTACCTTTGCACATTCATATACCGCTGTAATCTGCGGCACACCAATTCCTGCTATAACACGAGTTGTACAAATAGATCCGGGGCCTATCCCTACTTTAACTGCATCAGCACCTGCTTCAATAAGTGCTTCCGTACCGGCCGCCGTCGCTACATTGCCTGCGATAACAGGCACATGAGGGATCGCTTTTTTCAATTCTTTCAAAGTATGCAAAACACCTGCCGAATGTCCATGCGCCGTATCCACTACAATAACGTCTACCTTTGCCGCAACCAGTGCTTCCATGCGGTCATATAAATCCGCGCTGACACCGACAGCTGCTCCGACTAAAAGTCGTCCGCTACTATCTTTGGCGGAGTTAGGATATTTTGTAGCCTTTTCAATATCCTTAATCGTAATCAAGCCCTTAAGATGACCATTTGCATCAACCAAAGGAAGCTTTTCTATGCGATGCTTGCGCAAAATATCCTTTGCTTCCTCTAACGATGTTCCTACCGCTGCCGTTACCAAATGCTCTTTTGTCATAACTTCGCCGATAGGCTTTGACAAGTCTGTCTCAAAACGCATATCGCGATTCGTAATAATGCCCACCAATTTATTATCTACGGTAATCGGCACTCCGGAAATGCGATATTTTTTCATCAACTCTTCCGCATCGGAAAGTAAATTTTGTGGGCTTAAATAAATAGGATCCACAATAATACCATGTTCCGAACGCTTTACCTTATCTACCTCATGAGCCTGCTCTTCAATGGTCATGTTTTTATGGATTACGCCCAACCCGCCTTCCCGAGCCATCGCAATGGCCATTCTAGACTCTGTCACTGTATCCATACCGGAACTAATCATCGGAATATTTAACTTAATGTCCTTCGTTAAATGCGTTGTTAAATCTACCTCATGCGGCAAAATATCTGATGCCGCGGGAACAAGTAACACATCATCAAACGTTAATCCCTGCATTCCAAACTTATCGTTTCTCATGATAACTCCTTTACTCCCTTTACCTTAGCTAACAATACACTGATCGGTTGCAATCTTTCCTTCTTAGGTTTGATCTGCGCGCAATACGCCTGCTTCCATAAAATTTTCCTTCTTCATATCGGAAAAAACAATCTTAATAGAAGAAGCGGGAACTCCGAGAATATCCACGGTAGATTTGGTAATTGCCTCACCCAACGCACGCTTTTGTTCAACCGTGCGCCCTTCAATTATTTCCACATGAATAATTGGCATCTCTTTCGCCTCCTTACAACTTTATCATTATATTATATAGGATTTATCTTTTTATGTACATGATTTTTATACATTAGCTGTATAAAATTCGTACGAAATTTTCACCGAACCGATGACTCATTTCTTTTTTGAAAAACTGTAATGTCTCTTCTCTACCCGCTGTTTCCAAATACGATATAGCCGCTTTTCTCGCCTCCATAAGAATATCCGTATCTCGGATAATATGTGCAACCTTTAAATCCGGAAGTCCGCTCTGTGCATAACCAAAAAAGCTCCCCGATCCGCGAAGTAACAGGTCCTGTTCTGCCAGCTCAAACCCATCCGTAGTTTTTTCCATTAATTTAAGCCGGGTCCTTGCTTCTTCTCCCCTGTTATCACTGACCAGAATACAGTAAGCTTGTAACTCGCCTCGGCCAACACGCCCCCTCAATTGATGAAGCTGAGACAAACCGAATCGGTCTGCCCCCAGTACGCACATAACGCTCGCATTTGGAACATTTACACCTACTTCAATAACAGTTGTCGAGACAAGAAGGTCAATGTTCTTACATTGAAAAGATACCATTATTTCTTCTTTTTCCTGTGCACTCATCTTTCCGTGCAATAGACCGACTTTATAATGGGGCGCGTAATAAGAAGACAACTCCTTATATACCTCCTCCGCTGCCTGTAAATCCAGCACTTCCGATTCCTGTACAAGAGGACAAACTACATAAACTTGTCTTCCCTCGCGCATCTCTTTTCCGAAAAATACCCTAAGTCGCTCCATATAAGAAGAGTCAACTGCATAAGTCCTTACCGGCTTTCTTCCATGGGGCATCTCCTTTATGGTACTCACTTCCAAATCTCCGTAAACGGATAAGGCCATAGTTCGGGGAATAGGGGTTGCCGTCATAACGAGCATATGAGGGCTGTTTCCTTTTTCTTGAAGCTTTGCTCTTTGCCGCACACCAAAGCGGTGCTGTTCATCCACAATAACAACACCTATATTTTTAAATTGTACCTTATCCTGAATCAATGCATGTGTCCCTACAAGAACATCAAGTTCCCCATTAGCGATTTTTCTCTCTATTTCCTTTCGCTCTTTGCTTCTCGTTGATCCCGTCAAAAGAGCCATGCGGACCGGTAAATTACCCCACATAAGAGATAAGGTTTGTGCATGCTGCTCCGACAGTATTTCTGTTGGTGCCATCAATGCCCCTTGATATCCGTTCTCCACCGCCTTTAACAATGTTAATGCGGCTATCACTGTTTTTCCCGAACCCACATCGCCTTGTAAAAGTCGTTGCATGGGACGCTCTCCCTCCATATCGGTAGCGATTTCCCTAAATGCCTTTTTTTGATCCTTCGTCAAGGTATAAGGCAATTGTCGGCAGAAGGTTTCTATCCACTCTCCGTCAGGGCCCAGTTTTATGCCCTTCCCCTCGGCAGCAGTGAGCCTCCTCAGCAATAAAAGACCTGTCTGCATGACAAACAATTCTTCAAATGCTAATACTTCTCTGGCCCATTGATATTTCTCTTCAGATGTAGGTTGATGCATTTCCTTTAAAGCATCATAACGGCTAAACAATGGATTCTTCCGCAAAACGGAGGGGGGCAACACCTCATCAATATGCTTATTTTCCTTAAACCATTGTGCAACAGCATACCTTACCACATATTGCGATACTCCCTCTACTAAAGGATATATAGGAATAAGTCCCAATTCCGGGTCTTTCCCTTCCTTTAAAATCTCCGTCTGAGGTGTATTGATTTGTGTTCCTCCAAAGGCTTGTTCCACTTTGCCGTAAGCCAGTACCGTCATCCCGGTTTTATAATAGTTTTTCTTATAAGATTGATTGAACCATACCAGTTTAATCCTTCCTAAGCCGTCAGAAAGATATACCTCAAGAATAGACAATCCTCTGCGAGGCTTGTTCTCTTTAATAAGAACCACTTGACCCACTACCGTAGCAATATCGCCCCCTTTAACTTCATGAATGGGAGTAATGTGCCTCCTGTCTTCGTAAGAACGGGGGAAATATTCAAGTAATTGTTTGACCGTAGTGATCCCCAGCTTATGTAATTGCTTTATCCTAGCCGGGCCCAGCCCTTTAATCTGCTGCAATCCTTCCATCTGCTTCCTCTTTCCCGTCCGGTAGTTTATAACTTTATCACTCTTTATGTACTATTCATACTTACTCTCTTTTATTCTATCACATTTTATTCCCATTGATGCGTAATTCATAAATTCCGGATCCTCATCAATTGACACAAAAAGCAATGACTGCTATGATAAAGACAATTAAATAATAAGCGTTCAAGGTGTTTATCACTTAATAGAGAAGTGTAGTGAAATTCTACCGCGGTCCCGCCACTGTAATGCCGAGTTAATCCGATTATGCCACTGAGTCACGACTTGGGAAGGCCGGTGCAACAAAGAAGCTGAGCCAGGAGAACTGCCTTGACTGAATCACCATTAACCTGCGAGCGATAGGCGGAGATTATTTGTACACTGTACCTATGCCCAGGCATAGGTCTTTCTTTTTGCTTATTACCCATTATACTTTTATGAAGGAGTGTACGTAATGAAAAAAAGCATGAAAAAAATGATTTTTGCTTCCATGGCGGTAGCTGCTACCTTCGGATTCTTTGGTATGAACTTGCAAACCGCAGAAGCTGCGTATCAACTAAGTGATGAGGTAAAGACAGCTACACCTGCACTGCTCGAAGCCACAGAAATAGGCCTTCGCTCCTATGACAATCCCTCCCTTCAAAACCTTGATAACAAAGATGCTATCGTGGTAATGAGCTTCGGCACCACTTACAAAGAAACGAGAGAAAAAACGATTGATGCTACGGTAAACGCAATCAAAGCCGCTCATCCCGGCGTCAAAGTGGTAACGGCTTTTACGTCCCATATCATTATTGATCGCATCAAGGCAAATGAAGGGATTACGTATCCTACTCCTGAAGAAGCTTTAAAACAGCTGAAAGCAGAAGGATATACGCGTATAGCCATTACTAACCTCAATATTATTCCCGGAATTGAATACAAATACAATGTTGCCGTATTCAACCAGTACAAACATGACTTCAAAAAAATGACATTAGGAACGCCACTCATGTACTGGATGGGGCAAGAACATCAGAGAGATGATTTGGCCGAATTTGTTACAAGCCTCTCCTTCCAATTCCCTGAGCGCGGCAAAAAAGATGCTATCTTATTGTTGGCACACGGTACTCCGGACCCTGCCAATGCTTACTACTCGGTTATCCAAAACCGATTGGACGATGCAGGTTATGAAAATGTATTCGTTTACAGCGTGGAAGGTTGGCCACATCTTGAAACCATCATTCCTCAACTCAAGAAAAAAGGAATTGAGCGCGTAACCCTCATGCCGATTATGATGGTAGCCGGCGATCATGCTTCCAACGATATGGCCGGTGACGAGGAAGATTCACATAAAATGATTCTAATAAAAGAAGGCTTTAAAGTGGACACTTATCTGCATGGATTAGGAGAAAACGAAGCGGTACGCGAAATGTTCGTAGACAGAGCTACCGAATCCTTTATGGAGTTGCAAGGCACATTACCGAAAATGTAATAAGAAAGATGATTGCACAATGTCTTAATCAAAAAAGGGTATCCTTCACGGATGCCCTTTTTGTGTGATATACTTACGACATATGGTTATTATTTAAAATCAGCTCTTACAAATAGATGTTAAAAGGAGGAACTATGAAAAGACGATTTTTACTCGCCTTTCTTGCCCTATCCATGATGCTTTTCTTGGTCGGTTGCGGCAAAGAACAAGCCAATTCTTCAAATCAGACAGTAACGATATCTTATAAAGATCAGCAATATACTGTCCCTAAAAACCCCAAACGCATTGCCGTCTTAGCCACCTCTTTAGTTAATATGCTCTATGCTATAGACGGAACGGCTATCGCAAGGCCCGTAACGGCAGAAGAGGTTCCGGAAAAAGCTAAAAACATTGCTACCATAGGGCAAACAGCCAACATTAACGCCGAGGCTCTTCTGTCTCAAAAGCCTGATTTTGTCATAGGCCTTCGCATCCAAAACGAAAAAATCGCCTCCATCTTAGAAAGCAATAAAATTCCCTTTATGTTCATTACTTATGAGGGGATACACGACAATTTGCCACTTATTGAATTCTTGGGAAAAATAACGGGTAATGAGAAAAAAGCGGCGGAAGTAAGCGAGCAGTATACCCTAAAATTAAAGAAAGTTAAAGCTGCCACCAAAGATTTACCTCCTGCACGAGTAGCCGTCCTTCGAGCTACCGGAAAATCGGTAACCGCAGAAACGGAAAAGGCCATTACCGCTTCCATGGTAAAAGAATTAGGCATGAAAAATGTTCTTCTTGATCACAAAGATATAAAAATTGATGCAACCACAGTTCCTTATTCCCTTGAGAGTATTACCCAAGATAATCCGGATATTATCTTTGTCGTAACAATGGGCAATATGGAAGAAATCAACAAGACCCTCGCCAAGGAAATGACCGGCAATCCGGCCTGGTCAGAGCTTAAAGCGGTAAAAGAAAATAAAGTCTTTTATTTACCTCAGAAGCTATTTCTTTTAAACCCGGGATTACAAACACCCGAAGCCATGGCTCAGCTAATAGAATATGCCTATGGTGTAAAAGTTGAATACTAATGATTTCTCTCTTTGTACAACAGAATGTATAAAGTCCATAACAATTCCGTATATGTGCTTATCACAGTTTCGGTGTTTGTTATGGACTTTTTTATCTTTCCTCACTATATTCCCAGTACCTTAAAAAGATCGTTCATGTCTTCTTCCGTCGTACTCCAGTCTGTTGCAAGCCTAATTACAGTGTGGTTATCATCATATTTTTCCCAAAATCCATAGTCTACGGATTGAGAAAATTCTTCCAAGGCTCCATTTTCCATAATGAGAAATATCTGATTCGTCGGAGAGGAAAATAATAAACGATGCCCCTTCTTTTGTAATGCCTCTCGAATCTTATCGGCCATCTCTATCGCTTTTTTCCCTATATTGGCATATAGGTCATTTGAAAACAGCTCATCAAACTGTATCCCCAAAAGTCTCCCTTTTGCCAATAATGCGCCATGTTGCTTAATAATAGTAAAAATCCTGGGAATTCTCTCCGGATCCGGTATAACAACGGCTTCTCCAAACAAAGCTCCACATTTTGTCCCACCTATATAAAAAGCATCGCAATACATCGCCAAATACTCCAGTGTCAGTTCATTTTTGGGGCATGCCAACGCATACGCCAATCTTGCTCCATCCAAATATAGAGGAATACTATATTCATCACAAACGGAACGCAATTCCTTCAGCTCTGCCTTTGTGTACAAAGTACCATATTCGGTGGGATGAGAAATATACACCATCCCCGGAACAACCATATGTTCTCTGTTCGCATCATTATAATAATTTCGTAAATACTCCCGAACGCTATGAGCACTAATCTTTCCCAATTCATGCGGAATAGTAAGAACCTTATGCCCCCCGGCTTCAATGGCTCCTGCTTCATGGACGCTGATATGCCCTGTCTCCGCCGCAATAACCCCTTCATAGGAACGAAGAAATGCATCAATCATTACTGCATTCGTCTGCGTACCACCCACCAAAAACTCAACAACAGCAGTACTACAATTGCAAGCGATGCGTATTTTCCTCCTCGCCTCTTCGCAAATCAAATCACGCCCATAGCCCGGCGTTTTTTCCATATTTGTTTCCACAAGCCTTTTTATAATATTAGGATGAGCACCTCTCATATAATCGCTTGCAAGGGAAAGCTTTTCTTTTTTATTCTCCATATATCCTCCTATTGACTCTTTCTATCACTGATTATATATCGCATTCACTCATGAGTAAAATAATTGTTTATGACATATAACTATGCTGCTAAAGAAATACCAAAATTGCTCAAATAAAAACCACTGTCGGGTACTCTATAAAGAGAACCGGCAGTGGTTTTATTTCTTATAAGTCAGCCGCTTCAATCCAATGCTGTAAATCAGCGATTCCTTCCTCTATATCTTCATCAAAGGCCCCTGCTACCAAGGGATAACGACATACCTCAATAGAATAGACCATTACATCATCTCGTTGATTGTAATAGTTTCCTACCCATACGCCGGAAAAACTTGTTTCATACCATTCTGCCGGCTGATCAGTTTCCGTAAAGGATATGGTAAGTTTACCTTTTCCCAAGGTTTCCATTACCGTAACCTGTTCCTCTTCTGTGAGACCCGTACTTTGAAGATAAATGCTATAAGTAGCTCCCGTTTTTAAAAGCTCCTTCATGGCGAGCTGAATTTCTCGCAATACCGCTTGAACAGCCTGTAAATTACTATCCATGCTCTAACTCCCCTTGCCACTTTCTTATTTGTTTTATAATACGCTCCTTTATCTCAGGGAACCGCTCCTTTATTGCAGGACTTACTTCCAGTCCTATCTCTAAGCTGAAAGGCTCGGCACCGATAACAACAGCATCCTTTAAGGGCTTTTCCAAGAAAGCATGTATTCTTAGAATATCCTGCATTCCCACTTCATGAACGGATATATGCTCAGTAAAATATTCTTCCGTTTCACTGTGTTGAAATTCATATATCGTTCCCGGCTCTTCTCCGCCACTAATTGCATCGACTAAAAGCAAATACTCCGTGTCACGCATGTAACCTAATAATTCCATGCCCATAGTGCCTCCATCGATAAACTGCACATGGGGCATGTCCTTATATTCAGCTGCAAGCTCATTGATAATATGAACGCCTAGCCCTTCATCGGTAAGTAAAATATTTCCTACCCCCAGTACAGTTATATACGCTTTATTTTCCATCTCTTAAGTCCTCGATGTCCTCAGGATCATGAGGAAAATACTTATAACCGGAGATCATACTGGATACTTCACCATTTTTTTCCACTACATCCGCTCTGAAGGCTAAGTACACATGAATAATCGCAAAAAGGATAAAGCACCATGCTACATAGTGGTGGATAATGTGTACCTGATATTCTGTGAACAAGTGATTTACAGGGTTAAACAGCATTGCCAACCAACTATTGGGATTAACCATAGAATACATTGCCAATCCGGTAACAATCTCAATGAAAAATAGAATATACACTGCCAAATAACTTGTACGAGCTAAGGAATTTCTAAGTACAAATGTTTCTTCCTTTTCCGGAAAAAACAAATAATGTTTAATTGTATGTGTAATGCCTGCCCAGTACCGTTTTTGATTGAATTTCGGCAATAATCGGTCTCCCGCATAAAAGATAGCTCCATAGATGCGAAGAATAAATACAGCTATTAAGATAAACCCTGCAATAAAATGAATCTTTCGGATGTTCTCCATGGAAAACCAACTGCCTACCGCAATGGTCGGCTCTGCACCCGCCAATGCGGAAAATCCGGGGTCACCAATGTAAAGGCCTGTAGCAAACAGGGTAAAAACAGAGGCTGCCATAACCCAATGAAATATTCGCAAGAACGGACTAAAAATGTAATAGCCCTTTTTACCAGTCTGTTTCATCATGCATCCCTCCTATCGATTGCAAAGCACATCGGTGTTAATGGAGGTAATAAGCTCACCCTTTTTGTTGTATAAATGCGTAGCACAAGCCAAACACGGATCAAAGGAGTGGATTCCTTTCAGTATTTCCAGAGGTTTATCAGGAATTTTAACCTTTGTATCTATCATATTGGCTTCATAGGCACCGTGTTCATTCGCCATGGTCTTAGGACACGCATTCCACGTTGTAGGTACGACGCACTGATAATTTTCGATGCGCCCCTCTTTTATAATGCACCAATGACCAAGTGCACCGCGTGGTGCATCCAATAAGCCAACCCCTTTACATTCTTTCGGCCAAGTTGCAGGTTCCCATTTTGCCATATTCGCTACTGTAGTATCACCGGCTTTAATATTTGCCACAAGTTTGTCTTGGAAATAACGGCTTAGACTGGCAGCTACCTGTGCATCAAGGGCACGTGCCGCCGTACGCCCTACCGTAGAACAGAGCCATACATGAGCAGGTACACCCAAAATAGAAGATACCGTATCCACTTGTTTTACCATCATTTCTTCAGCCCAAGTAGGTTTGATATGACCTTGTTTTACCTTCGTATAGACAATAATATACTTTGCCAACGGTCCTACTTCACAAGCTTTTCCCTTCCAAGTAGGAGATTTAATCCAAGAGTATTTTTTAGTTTCATCCAAATACTCCCATTTTTCCGGCGTTCCTGTTTTCGGCCCTGTATAATTAGGTTTTGTCTGTCCTTCCAAAGGATGAAGTGTTTTCTTGTTTCCTTCATAGGTATACCACGAATGTTCCACTTCTTCCGTAATGAAGGCAGGATCCATATAATCCTTACCTTCCATGTGGTGGTAGGTTGCATTTTCAACACCCAAATGGAAGTTTTCTACCACGCCGTTAGCACGAACCAAACATTTTTTATGATAATCTCCGTTAGCGATGCCGCTATAACTTTCATCCGGATAGGATCCGTAACCTAAGCAGCGAATCTTTGACAATCCGCCACCATCAACCATTCCCGCATTAACATATATCTGTCCGATAGCGAGCACATCGGGTAAATAGAAATAATCAACCAAATCGGCGGTCAAATTGACCGATGTATCCACTGACGCTAAACGAGCCGTATTAATAGGCGCATTCATATCATTCATGGAGATAGAACAAGGCATCCCTCCGACAATGTAGTGCGGATGCGGATTTTTGCCACCATAAACGACATGGGGAGTCACAATATCTCTTTGCCTATCCAAAATATTAAGATAATGAGCCACACCCATCAAATGCACTTCCGGCGGTAACAGTTTATAATCCGGATGATCCCACCACTGAGCAGAGAAGATTCCAAGCTGACCGCTCTCAACAATTTTCTTTACTTTTGCCTGTACAGCAGCAAAGTATTGCGTAGTAGCCTTAGGGAAATCTTTCGGATAAGCACTGCTTTCAAGCCCCAGCTTAGGCCCCTTGAAGGCAGTAACATTGTATTTTTCTAAAATAGCATTCTGAAGTGCTACCGTCGCCGCAGGGTCAGCTGCTAATGCCTCTACCGGGCTTACCCAGTCCAGCGCATGGAGATGATAGAAGTGCACGATGTGGTCGTGCACATCAAGACAGGCATTCATAACGTTTCGAATATAGTTAGCATTTTTAGGGATCTCAATCCCCAACGCATCTTCTACGGCACGTAAAGATGCGAGAGCATGAGTAGAGGTACAAACTCCGCATATACGCTGCACGAAAGCCCACACATCACGAGGATCACGATCCTTTACCACAAGCTCAATACCGCGCCAAGCAGTACCGCTGGAAACCGCATCCTGTACGACGCCGGTGGACTCATCTACATTAACTTCAACTCGCAAATGACCTTCAATGCGAGTAACCGGATCAACTACCACACGTTTCATTATTCATGCCCCTCCTCTTTCTTTTTACGCGTTTCACTCACTGCGGTTAAGGCGCCGTGAGCAAGAACCGCTCCGCCCAAAGCCCCCGCAGCCACGGTACCGATCGTATCTGCCGTTTCTATGCTATTAGGTGTAGCTATCTGAGGTAAGCGTTCATAAAATTTGTCATTATCCCAAAAATCTTTTTCACTGCAACCTATACAGCCATGTCCCGATTGAATAGGATAAGACAATCCGTTCCACCATCTAAGATTTCCGCAGGAGTTATAGGATACAGGACCACGGCATCCCACCTTATATAGACACCAACCGGCCTTCGCCCCTGCATCATCAAATTTTTCAACAAATAGCCCTGAATCAAAGAACGGACGTCTATAACATGTATCATGAATACGATTTCCGTAAAATTGCTTTGGCCTACCTACAGAGTCAAGAGGAGGTAACGCACCAAATAAAGCGTAATGCATAATTACACCGGTCATCACTTCAGGAATCGGTGGACAGCCTGGAACCTTTACAATAGGCTTGCCGGAAATGACAGAAGATACGGACACGCTATTCGTCGGATTCGGCTTAGCCGCCTGAATTCCGCCCCACGCTGCACACGACCCGTATTCAATAATAGCTGCTGCTCCTGCCGCACACTCTTTAAGAGCATCAACAAAAGGGCGTCCCCCCACCATACAGTATGTACCGTTTTTATCCAGTGGTACGCCACCTTCCACAGCAAGAATATATTTTCCCTTGTATTTCTCCATAATGTGATGTAAATGTGCCTCAAAGGGGGCACCTGCCGCCGCCGCCAATGTATCATCATATTCAAGAGCAATCATATTAAGTACTACATCAGAAGCAAAGGGAGAGGTAGAACGAATAAAAGACTCGTCACACCCTGTACATTCGTGGCCATGAAACCAAATTACAACCGGCATGGTCGCCGTTTCTGCCGCTTCCACTACTTTATTAAGCATGGTCGGCGGCAAGCCCATAATTGCAGTCAATGCGATACAGGATTTCATAAATGTACGCCTACTTAGCTTACGCTCCCGGAACAAATTCCATAACGTATTTTGCTTCTCACTCAAGAAAAACACCTCCTCAGGTTCTGCAACATATTTTTACTATAGAAATACTCTACTATTTCACTAGGAAAAATATACTTATTTTATCCTCTTTTAACCAGTATATCATCTGCCATGTTTTATGGCTATATAAAAAGACATAGGAGCAGAAAGCTCCTATGCCTTTTAGGTATGCAAAAAATTTAAGCTCCGTTAAGAAATTATTTTTATATCATTCTATAGAAAACCCTTGTAACAGAGCCACTTTTCCTTATGCACTTTTTAGACATCCTTATTTTTACCTTCTCTTGTTGCCTCTAATATAACCGACTTTTACAGGATTTCCGGATAAATCATGAGTGAAAACCATAAATAAACTCTTTTATATAGAAGCTACTTCAAAGAAATTTTATTTCAGCAACAAAGCCACGATATCTTCTGCCGGTCTGAATCCCACAAGGCGATCAACTTCTTCTCCTGCGTTGAACAAAACAAGAGATGGAATCCCCTGTACACCGTATGCTTCTTTCAAAGTAGACAACTCATCTACATTCACTTTTACTACTTTCACTTCCTGTCGCTCTGCGGCTACTTTTTCCAGCTCCGGTGTCACTAGTTTGCACGGGCCGCACCAAGGAGCCCAAAAGTCTACCAGTACGACTCCTGCATAATTTTTTACTTCCGAATTAAACTCCTCCACATTTGCAATATGTTTAATCCCCATCGCAATCTCCCCTACTATATAGATAGACATATTATTGGCATAAAAATGACAAGTAATCAATAAGCCGAGTTCTGTTCTGCTATGCAGTGGCG
>JBHAEC010000039.1:0-10204 GCA_041855385.1 Veillonellaceae bacterium | reverse complement strand
GCCGAATGTAAATATCCTGAATCGCCGGACGACTCCCCAGTCCTTCTCTGTGACATACACAAGTATAGCCCGCTTGAGCCAATATGGACTGAATCGACAGTTCATTCTCCCCAAAAATATCTTTCAGGGCATGCTCACCCGCTACTAGCAAAAGTAAATATATATGTACGGTTTCAGGCAAATGTTCCGAATCACCGAAAACAGGGATATCTGTTACTTTTGGAAAAGATTCCATGGTAATTACCCGAACATGCCTATATTTTTCCTGCCATAGCTTTAACTGCAAAATACCATATGAGGCATTTCCCGGATGAATTCCCCCATGACCCACAAAAACAACTCCATCCGCCGGTGAAAGTTCCGCCTTAAATGCATTGATAAATATTTGATAGTCATCGGGATATCCGTCTTGCCCCATATAAGAGAGTAGTGGACGTCCCAATACGATCCTCGTCGATTCACGCCTAAAAGGCTGTATATTCACCCTTAATTTGTCAAATTCTTCTCCATGCACAACATGTAGCGGTTGAACTATGATTTCCTCATACCCCTCCGCAAGTAAGCGTAGTAGAGCCTCACTTTCCAGTTCAGCGAAAATACCTCTTTCTCTTAATCGCTTTGAAACAATTCGTGAAGTAAAGGCACTATACACATCATAACCGTTAAAATACTCCCTTACCCTCTCTACAATGCTATCAATATTCTCTTTTCTTGCCTCATCCACCGTTGTACCGAAACTGACAAGCAAAATCGCCTTTTTCATGAAGCCCTCCTTTTCACATTCCTATCTTCAGTATAATGCAATTAAAAAAATAGTACATTCCCCTTAGTGAAATGTACTATCTTTATTGCTGATGCATCAGTATCCACAGACATGGATTACATTCTTTATTTTTTCATTCTGTCACTACTTTTTATTAAGAGAACAACCGGTGCCGTATCCCATCTTTTTTCTTTCTATAACTCGAATTGCTTGGTCTAAGTGTTTCATAAACTGTGCATGAATAAAGGGGTTCTCTCCTAGACCTTCATTCCAAACACTTACTTCATACCCCTCTTCTTCAAGAAGAGATTTAACCGAATCCGAACGATTACCGGCTAGATAGTCCATTAAATGCTCAGAACCGATTAATACCAAGGGAACTAGAAGAATCTCCTTCTTACCTTTTGCTTCCAGTAAGTTTAAAGCTTCTTTAAAGTTCGGAAATCCGTTTGACGTAAATACAACCACATTATCTGCCAATCCATAAAGGCATTTCAACTGTAATGTAGCATACTCCAACTGGCTTTGCCCATTTCCCATGAGTAAAATCGTTTTGTTGGAACTTACCTCTTTTACGTGTTTTAAAATCCCCGCTATTGTTAAGGCGTAATCGTCCGCATGATTCTTTACACCCAAAGAATTTAAAAGTGGTTTTCCCACATTCAGATGAGTAAATGTGCGACGTTTTTCATGAATCATTTTCATAACCTTACTTCTCATCTGCTGATAACTTTGATCGGCAACAAAGTAAAAAGGTTGTACATACACTTCATCAACACCCTCATTTGCCATTTTATCCAGAGCTTCATCCAAAGACAAAATCGGGCTTGCATATTTTTCACGCCACTTGGCGATAACTGCCTCAGAAAGGAATACGGTTTCCACGGTACTGTCGGGATATCTTTCTTCTATTTTAGCTTTCATCACATCTACAGATTTGCTAAGAGCCTCTCGATAGATAGATCCAAAGCAAGCTAATATAACCCCTTGCTTACTCATAACTTCCTCCTTCTTAGGATACGTTTTTATTTCATCATACACCAGCACATTTTCAAGGTCAATGAAAATGTTTATCAAAATTTTTCATTATCCTGCCTTATATATATTATTTATAATATTTTTATTCATTCATCGCAAGAAGCATTTTATTCCTATTTTTCTGATATTCCCTTCCCTATTTCTCTTTTTCTCTTACATAAATTTACAATTTATCCTGTCGCTAAGAAAAAGTATTTACGAAAATTATTTTCATTTAATACCCCTTATTATCTTCTTTCTTCAAATACAAAAACAGCCCACTAAAATGGGCTGCTACATCTTAACTAAGGTTGGGAGAACACGCGAATATTTCTTACATCAAAAGCCTTTGCAATAAGGGGTATAAATCTTCCTTCTATAATAGTTCGATGCATTTCTTTCTTCGTAATAAGCCAAAGAGCTTGTCCGTTATAGGTTATACGAAGCAAAGAGTTAATGTATTCATTAAAGTCTTCTTCTCCCATTAATTCCTTTAAAGTCAGTAATTTTCCATAAATCGGTTCTTCTCTATATTCCGGTCTGTCAAGTATGGATGTAAACACAACCTCGTAAATAGAATCGGAGTATGCATCTTCACTTATTTTACCACGATTATTCATCTTACTCCTCCTGTATTCATATAAAATGGACTTCATCGCCTGTCCATGTATCATACCACAAAACAAAAAACGATTCCAGCTTAAGAGGAAAAATGCTTACTCCCTTTATCTATCCATCATCATTTTCGTCCAAGTATCCCTTGCACATTATTTTTTTCTATGATAGAATACATGTGTTATGTTGTAGAAAGACATGGAGGTGGAAGTAATGGCAAACCTATGCGAAGTTTGTGGCAAATCCACAAGCAGCGGTATGAACGTGAGTCACTCTCACATCCGCACAAAAAGAACTTGGAAACCGAATATTCAAAGAGTACGTGCAATCGTTAACGGCGAAGTCAAAAAAGTAAACACCTGTACTCGTTGCCTTCGTTCCGGCAAAGTTACGCGTGCGTAATGAAATTTTCATTATACCGTAAATAAAGGGGATTCTTAGGAGTCGCCTTTTTTTATTCCCTTTTTTACTACTATAATTGTACAGTATTGCCACATGAATAAAAAACAGGCCTGTAAAATATACAGACCTGTTTTTTATTGATCCCACAATCTGGGCAAATAATATTCTTGATATAACTTAATGGCATATTGATCGGTAAGTCCCGCTACATAATCAATAATGTCCTGCTCTGTTATAAGTTTACTATCCTTTATTTCACGATGTAAATCTTCCGGATGCTCTTTAAAGTGCTTAAATAAACATGTAACCACATGAGCTGCCTTATTTCGATCCGGTATGAGCGCTTTTGCACGATAGACACGGTCAAACATAAATCGGCGGAAAATATTCATCGTTTCCGTTACCTCTTCCGACATTCGAATATCAGGCTGATTCATAGAAGATACTACCATATCAGTAACCATGGCAGTAATCATTTGAGAAGGAGTAACGCCAAACCGGTCTCTCACTTCCCATGGCAAGTCATTAGCAGAAAGCATATGTGCCCGCACGGCATCATCAAAGTCATGACATAGATAGGCAATTCTATCCGCTGTCCGTATAATTTGCCCCTCCAATGTCTTTGGTATATGTTTTCCTGTATGACCTAATATGCCATCTCGCACTTCTTCCGTTAAATTAAGTCCTTCGCCGTTTTTCTCCAAACAGTCCAACGTTCGAAGGCTTTGCTCATTGTGGCGAAAATGTCCCACCAACTCTTCTAGAGCCTCTTCTCCTACATGACCGAAAGGTGTATGCCCTACATCATGCCCCATAGCAATAGCTTCCGTTAAATCTTCGTTTAAATGAAGTGCTCTTGCTATAGTTCGACCAATCTGCCCCACCTCCAGAGTATGAGTCATTCGTGTCCGATAATGATCACCGGGAGCAATATAAACTTGCGTCTTGTGCTTTAATCGGCGGAACGATTTACAGTGTATAATGCGATCTCTATCTCTTTGAAATGCTGTCCGCAAAGGGTCCGGTTCCTCCTTCCGAAGTCGTGTCGCCTTAGCACTCTTAGCAGCATATTTAGATAGGTTTTTCTCTTCCAATGCCTCAATGCTTTCCCTAATGTTCATATTTACATCCCGTTACTTCTATTTCTTTCAACAATTTGCATGACCATGCTCGCCGTTTCCTCTATAGATTTAGCCGAAACGTCAAGCACCGGACAATGCAAGCGACGCATTATACCTTTTGCATAAGCCAACTCTTCTTCAATGCGCGACACCGTAGCATAGTTGGCATTACCTCCCAATCCCATAGCCTTTAGTCTCTCATGACGAATGCTATTCAACTTAAAGGGATCAATAACAAGCCCCACAATTTTGTGAGCCGGCACCTTAAAAAGCTCCTCCGGTACAGGAACTTCCGGTACCAATGGGAGATTGGCAGCCTTTATTTTTTTATAGGCTAGATACATAGATAAAGGGGTTTTACTGGTGCGTGAAATACCGATAATTACTATATCCGCCTTTAAAAATCCCAATGGGTTTTTCCCATCATCATACTTAACGGCAAATTCAATGGCCTCAACTTTTTTAAAATATTCATGGTCAAGTTTATGCACCATTCCCGGTGCCATCCTAGGCTTTGTTGTAGCCAAGTTATTTACCGCTTTAAACATGGGACCCAAAATATCTACCGACTCTACCTTATTTTCCGTGGCAGCCCTAGCCATATGATCACGTAAATCTTCCGAAACGATGGTATGACAAATAATCCCTTTTTGACGCACCGCTTCATTTACTGCCTCATCGATTTGCTCCTTTGAGTTAATATAAGGAATACGAATAATATCAATATTTTCTTCATCATATTGGCTAACAATTGCCCTTGCTACGCCTTCTCCGGTCTCACCTAAGGAGTCCGACAATACATAAATTATTTTCCCTGACATGCACTTCTCTCCATTTTCTAAACTTTTCCCCGTCCGCATTCCACGAAAAGACGAGTAATATTTGTTTTTGATATACGTCCTATGATGCGAAGTTTTTTCTTCCCATCTACTGTTTCTTTGGACACAACAGGCAAACAATCAATTTCATAATCAATCATTCGCTCCGCCGCATCCACAATAGATTCGTCCACCTCAGCAAAAATAACTTTACTTACCGGCGTCATAATCATAGACACGGGAACATGTTGTAATTCCCCTTTACCGATGGCAACACGCAATAAGTCTTTTCTGGAAACAACTCCTTGTAAATAATTATCCTCACTCACAAGAATTGTACCTACATCTTCGGTAAACATAGTCATAACCGTATCGTAAAGGCCTGTTAAATGCGTCACCACCACAGCACGAGAAAGAGCTTCGCCTACCTTAATCCGTCGCAATTCTCTTGCTACCGGATTTACAGCAGGCTCACCGATATAAAAATATCCCAGCTTTGGCCTTGCATCTAACACTCCTGTCATCGTTAAAATTGCTAAATCTGAACGAAGTGCTGCTCTTGTTACTTCCAATTGCTCCGCGATTGCCTGTCCTGTTATCGGCCCCTGCTCACGAACAATGGAAGCAATCATTTCCTGCCGTTTGCTAAATTCCATAACCCAGCCTCACACTATCTACCAAAAAGCCTACAGGTATGCCTGTCAGCCTTTCCATAATATTTTATCACAAATCATTCTATAAAAAACAGGGATGTTAAGCAGAATCGTCTTCGCTCAACATCCCTTGGTCAACACTTACCAGGTATAATCTTCACTTTCCGCACGACCACGGCCCGTCAAAGCATCCAACATAATGCGTTGCTCAATTTGTGCCACCATTTTCTTAGTTGCCTTTACAGCATCAGGATTTACAGAGATAGAGTCAATACCGCTCTTCACAAGGAATTCACAGAAATCCGGATATACACTTGGTGCTTGCCCGCAGATGGAAACGGTCTTTCCATCGCGATGAGCTACTTCAATAAGGTGTTTAATCGTCCGTTTTACCGCCAGATTGCGCTCATCGTAAATATGTTGTACCGTTTCATTATCACGGTCACAGCCAAGAACCAACATTGTTAAATCATTGGATCCTATGGAATATCCGTCTACATACTTATTGAACTGGTCGGCAAGAATAATATTAGCCGGAATTTCAGCCATGAGCCAAACTTTAAAGTCCGCACTGCGCACTAGTCCCTCTTCAGCCATAAGATTAATTACTGTTTCCGCCTCTTTTACTGTTCGGCAGAATGGAATCATAACTTGAAGATTTTTAAAGCCAAATTCTTCGCGTACTTTACGAATGGCTTGTAACTCTAAACGAAAAGCATTGATGTATTTAGGATCATAATAACGAGAAGCTCCGCGCCAACCCAACAATGCACTCGGTTCATGTGGCTCATATGCGTCACCACCGGTAAGATCTCGATATTCGCTGGATTTGAAATCGCTGAGTCGAACGATAACTTGACGAGGTGCCATCGCTTGGCAAACCTTTCTCATTCCCTCTGCCAATCCGTCGATAACCACATGCTCTCTACCTGTAGCAATCAAATGTAATGGATGCTCATGAATAGCGGTAGTCCAAATAAATTCTTCGCGCATCAACCCGATACCATCACAAGGAAGTACACTATGCTTATCGGCAAGATCCGGATCTCCCAAATTCATGTAAATCTTTGTTCCCGTAACAGGGAAAGTTTCTGCTACAACGGTAACACCTGCTTCAGTTGATGCCGTTTCTTTCTTCACAAGATCTTCCAATATGCCGTCATAAACAACACCATTGGTAGCATCAACAGTGATAATTTGTCCATCTTTAATTGTTTCCGTCGCTTCACTGCTTCGACTCTTCGTGCCTACGATACAAGGAATACCGAGTTCACGGCTAACGATAGATGCATGGCAGGTCATTCCTCCCGCATCGGTGATAATCGCCTTAGCCTTCTTCATAGCCGGCACCCAATCTGGAGCTGTCATAGTCGTAACAAGGATTTCTCCTTCTTGGAATTCATCGATTTTTGCGGGATCCAAAATTACATGAGCTCGTCCACCAACGCGACCCGGACTCGCGGGCAACCCTTTAACCACAACATTACGCTCTGTTGTAATGGCTCCGTCATCTACCGGTTTTGGTCCCCCTTCTTTATTCTTTCGGGACCATACCGTTTCCGGACGGGCCTGTAAAATCCAAATCTTCCCATCTCTCTCATCTACGCCCCACTCCATATCCATGTAGCAGCCATAGTGTTTCTCAATCTGTTTTGCATACTCTGCCAATTCCAAAATTTGTTCATCCGTAAGAACTTGTCTTGATATATCTTCTGCCGGCACCGGTTTTTCTTCACAGTCGCCACCCTTTTTTCGCACCAACTGCACATGCTTGTCATTAATCATACGATTAACGATTTTCATGTCTTTTTTGCTCACCGTAAAGTTATCGGGCGTCACCGTTCCCTGCACCACATATTCACCAAGACCCCAAGATCCTTCGATAAATATGTTCTCATCATTGCCATTGATTAGGTCTACTGTAAACATTACTCCCGCAGCCTTAGAAAAAACCATCATCTGTATTGCTGCACTTAAAGCTACTTCCATATGGTCAAAGCCCTGCTTAACCCGATAATAAGTAGCCCTGTCCGTAAATGTTGACGCATAACATTCTTTAACGCGCTGAATAACATCATCTGCACCTTGCACATTCAAGTACGTATCCTGTTGTCCGGCAAAACTGGCATCAGGTAAGTCTTCTGCAGTAGCACTGGAACGTACCGCCACAAAAGGATCTTTTTCTCCCACTTTTTTTGCCAGTTCTTTATAAGATTTACGAATTGCATCAGCCAATTCTTTGGGCATTTCCGCACCGCAGATAACTTTTCTGATTTCTCCCGTTACTTGACGAAGAAGTGCTGAGTTTTCTACATCCGTTAATGTATCTAAAAGAGCTTTAATCTTAGGCTCTATACCGCTTTCTTCCATAAAAAATCGGTACCCTGCAGCAGTTGTTGCAAAACCGTAAGGCACGGGTACGCTTGTACTTGAAGTCATCTCTCCCAAAGAAGACGATTTGCCTCCCACAAGAGCAACATCTTCTCTGTGAAGTTCATCAAACCATAATACAAATTTGTTTTCTCTTTCCATGAAAGAATCCTCCTACTATTAATCTCTAATATAAAGTATAGCATAAATAACACTCTACAAAGATATAGTATACTCTATATAAAATTCTGTCAATCATATTTTCATGGTAATAAAAATATATAGTCCATAGAAAATATACAAGTATTTAAAAATGAACAAAACAGCCTTTAACGATTTTATTCGCTAAAGGCTGTCAGTCTAGTTTTATTTTCTTTTTAATTAGAGAAAACAATTTTCGTAAATTTTCGCTTACCTATTTGAATAACCATTCCATCTTCAAGAACAAGATTCTCTTCTGTAGGAGGGAATTTTTCTCCGTTAATCTTTACCGCACCGGCTTTAATGGATCGTCTGGATTCGCTATTACTTGGACTAAGTCCGATATCAACTAGGAATTTCGGCATCCAAACCGGTTCACCGGATGCTTTAAGTAAAGTTTCCGGAATATCCGTGGGCAAACTATGCTGCTGGAAGACGCGAACAAATTCGTCCTGCGCCTCCTTTGCAGCCTCTTCTCCATGATATAAAGAAACAATAGTGTGAGCCAGCTGCATCTTTGCATCTCTGGGATGAGCTTCGCCACTCTCCAATCGTTTAGCTAAAGATTCCTGGTCTTCTATGGACATATCCGTGACAAGCATGTAGTAGCGCATCATTAACTCATCCGGAATAGACATAGCCTTGCCGTACATTTCTTTCGGCTCCTCGCTGATTCCGATATAATTCCCCAAAGATTTACTCATCTTTTGAACACCGTCAAGGCCCTCTAAAATCGGCATGGTAATAACGGTTTGCGGTCTTTGGCCCTCTTCTTCCTGCAAATGCCGCCCCATCAACAAATTGAACGTCTGATCCGTACCTCCGAATTCGATATCAGATTCTAAAGCAATAGAATCATAGCCTTGCATGAGAGGATAAAAAAATTCATGAACACCGATAGGGCGTCCTTCCGTATAGCGCTTTTGAAAATCATCTCTTTCAAGCATACGCGCTACAGTGGATTTAGCTGCCAGTTTCAATACATCTGCAAAATTCAGCTTGCTTAGCCATTCACTATTATATCTGACTATTGTCTTTTCTTTATCCAAAACCTTAAAGATTTGTTCTTGATATGTAGCGGCATTTACTGCTATAGAGGCCTCGTCCAAAGGCTTACGAGTAGCACTTTTCCCCGACGGATCTCCTATCCTTGCCGTAAAATCACCTATAACAATGACTATTTGGTGTCCCAGTTCTTGAAATAAACGAAGTTTTCTCAATACCACCGTATGTCCCAAGTGAATATCCGGCGCAGTCGGATCTAAGCCAAGTTTTACAACCAAAGGCTTATTTTTTTCCACCGATTTTTTTAATTTTTCCTTAAATTCTTCCTCCGGAACCAAATCCGCTACGCCATGTTTTATTAATCGAAATTGCTCTTCTGCCGAAATCATGCTGCTTTCCTCACTCCTATATGTGGACTATCAATCCTTTTTTGTGCTTGATGTGGACTTTTTATTCTCTGTAGTACCGCTTTTTTCTTTATTGCTTGTCTTCTCGGTTTTTTTATCCGTTGTCTTACTATCTGTTTTTGTTTGATTTTCTTTTTTATCCTTGTCTTTATCTTTATCTTTATCTTTTTCCTTTTCATCCTCCGGTTTCACCGGTGCCGCATATCCTTGAGAAGCAATTTTTTCTGCCCCCGGCGGAACTTCAAAATCGCTAGGTGGTACATTGGCTAGCGCTTTTGACATAAAGGTTTGCCAAATGGATGCAGGTACCGTTCCTCCCGAAATTCCATGTAAGGTCTCCGATCCATAATCATCACCTAACCACACCGCAGCGGAAAGGTCCGGTGTAAAACCAACAAACCAGGCATCTTTAGAGTCATCGGTAGTTCCTGTTTTACCCGCAGCAGGCCTTCCGATATACGCATTACCGCCGGTACCACCATTAATAACAGATTGCATCATATTAGTGAGTACATAGGCATCTTTTGCACTGACTACACGCTTTTCCTCGACTGCCGCTTCCTCTATAACCTGACCATTTCGATCAATAATTTTTGTAATAGCAATGGGGTCAATGCGAACTCCTCCATTAGCTAAAATACCGAAAGCACTTGCCATTTCAATAGGTTTTACGCCATGAGTCAAACCGCCTAAAGCTGCTGCCAAGTTCTCATCAGTCCCGCTTCCGGATGTAACAAGGGTTGTAATCCCCATACGTTTTGCTACTTCGATAACTTTATCCATTCCAACTTCATAGGCTAATTGAACAGCCGGAATATTAAGAGAATGCTGC
>JBHAEC010000038.1:0-19065 GCA_041855385.1 Veillonellaceae bacterium | reverse complement strand
AGGATATTTACATTCGGCATATAGAAGATGCTATAAAAGACAAGAGCGGGATGTAGATTGAGATAGACCAAAAATCTTGGATGCTATATAATATAAAATATGCGAAACAGGAAAGTTATTTTTATAAAAATATAATTATAGGAGTGAATGTGATGAAAGGTAAATTATATGGTATTGGAGTTGGCCCCGGAGATGCGGAATTAATGACGGTAAAGGCCGCTCGTATTGTCAGTGAGGCGGATATTATCATTACGCCAAAGACGGAAAAAAAAGAGGGCTCCGTGGCATTGCAAATTGCACAGCCATATATTCAAGACCATACAGAAGTTGTGCCGGTAGTTTTTCCCATGGTGTTGGATGAAAAGGTAATGAGTGACGCATGGCTTGAGACAAAAGCGGTTATTTTGTCTTTTCTGGAATCGGGGAAAAAAGTGGTGTTTTTAACCTTGGGAGACCCTATGTTTTATAGTACCTATATGTATATATATCGCTTGATTGAAAATAGCGGTTATGAGATTGAAACGGTTCCCGGCGTTACAGCTTTTTGTGCAATAGGTGCTCATTTGGGATATCCTATTGTAGAAAAAGAAGAAGTTCTTGCTATCGTTCCCGCTACGGCTCCTAAGGAAAAAATTGATGCCGTGTTGGCGGTGGCGGATGATGCGGTTATTATGAAAGTGTACAAAAATTTTGCAGAAGTAAGGGAAACTTTGTTAAAACATGATATGGCTGATGAGGCGGTAATGATCAGCCGAGTAGGGTTGGACGATGAAGTGGTGCATCGAAACTTGGCGACACTTGATCCAAATATAGAGTTGAATTATTTGTCTACAATTTTGACAAAACGAAAAGATCGATAATTTTGTAATTAAAGGAGAGAGGATTATGGCAACATATCATATTCCTAGAATCGTCATTGCCGGAACTAGCTCTGGCGTTGGAAAAACGACAATTGTAGCAGGTCTTTTGGCTGCGTATAAGGAAAAAGGAAAAACAGTTCAGTCTTACAAGGTGGGACCAGACTACATTGATCCCGGATTTCATCGAATGGCCAGTGGCAGAGAGTCGTATAATTTAGATAGTTGGTTGGTACCGGCAAAGAAGATGGAGCCTTTTTTTGCGGAGACCGCAAAAGATGCGGATTTAGCCATCATTGAAGGTGTAATGGGGCTTTATGATGGCGGCATGAAGGGCATCAGTTCCACGGCTGAAATTGCTAAACGCTTAAAAGCACCCGTGATTTTGGTTATTAATGCCAAATCTATGGGGGAAAGTGCGGCGGCCATCGCGAAGGGATTTAAGGATTATGATCCGGATGTGCATATCGCGGCGGTTCTTTTAAATCGTTTGGGCAGGGATAATCATGAAAATATTATCAAACAGGCTCTGGAAAAATTGGGTATTCCCGTAGTGGGTGGCGTTCGCCGTGATGATCAACTTTCTACCCCTGAGAGACACTTGGGATTGACGCCTGTAACGGAAACGAATCCTGAAGAAATGTTACGTGCCATTAAGGAAGCCATGAAAACCCAGGTAAACTTGGATTATCTTGAAATGTTGGCGGAATCTGCTCCCGATTTAGAGGTGGAAATCGAAGCGGAAGGAGAAACCCAAAAGAGAGCTAAACTCGGTGTAGCCCTGGATGAGGCGTTTTCTTTCTACTATCCGGCAAGTTTGTCTGCCCTTGAAAAGGCGGGGGCGGAGCTTGTGTATTTTAGTCCTTTACACGACAAAGAATTGCCTGACGTAGATGGATTAATTTTGGGTGGCGGGTTCCCTGAAATGTTCTTGTCCTTTTTACAGAGAAATAAGGAAATGAGGATGCAAATTAAAACCGCCGGAGAAAAAGGGATGCCCATTTATGCAGAATGTGGAGGGTTAATGTATCTGTGTAATAGCATTTCCAGTTTCGATAAACAGGAATATGAAATGGTGGGCTTAGTTCCTCAAAATTGCGAAATGAAAAGTCAACTACAACGCGTAGGTTATGTAACGGCCCATGCTATTTCGGACAATATCCTCGTACAGGCAGGAGAAGAGCTTAGAGGACACGAGTTTCACTTTTCGACAGTAACGCCTACCATGAAGGCAGAAGATTTTCCTTGGGCGTTTTCTATGCAAGGGGCAAGAAATACATCTTCTCATTTAGGCGGATATATTAATACAGGCGGAAAGAGAAATATTTTGGCTTCGTATTTACATATTAACTTTGCCGGCAATGAAGGTGCAGCTAAACGCTTTATTGACTTCTGCGAAGCTTATAGTAAAAATAAGTGAGGCCTTATGACAGAGCGGGGAGTCATCCTGGTTAATACAGGAGAAGGCAAAGGTAAAACTACGGCGGCATTAGGAACGGCGCTTCGTGCAGCCGGTAACGGATTAAAAGTTCTTGTCTTGCAGTTTATCAAGGGAAGCTATAAATATGGTGAGCTGGAAGGCATTAAAAAACTGGGCGATAATATAGAAATACGACCTATGGGAAAGGGTTTTGTTTATCATCGTCAAAAGCCTACGGAAGAAACGCTGAAAGAGCATGAAGCACTAGCAAAGGAAGCTTGGGAAATGGTAAAAAGAGAAGTCACTTCCGATGCCTGGGATCTTGTTGTTTTAGATGAAATAAATTATGCCATTTCTTATGGTATGCTTGAAACAGGTCAAGTTTTAGAGCTGCTGAATAATAAGCCGAAACGACTTCATATGATCTTGACGGGGCGTAATGCGCCTCAGGAAGTTATTGATGTGGCCGATACGGTAACGGAGATGCGCATGGTAAAGCACGCGTATAAGCAGGGTATAAAGGCAGCCAGAGGAATAGAATTTTAATCCTCCTCTTGAATAAATCGAAAAAATTCGGTATAATTAAAGCATGGTAAGAACATGTTTTAAGAAGAGTTTCTTAAGTAGAGGAGGATATTATATGGCATTAAGTGAATATGTAAGATTTGCGGATTTCAAAACGGAAAAACACGCACCTTCTATCGAGGTGGCTGATACAGTTAAAGCCGGAGAGCATGTGAAAATAGGTTTGTCCGTAGGACATGATATTGCTCACCCGAACACCACGGAACATCATATCAGCTGGATAAAACTGTATTATGTAGCAAAAGACACTCAGCTGCCTTATGAAGTGGCTCGCTTGGAATTTAATGTACACGGAGAAGCAGCGGCTGGTGCTAATGAAGGTCCTGTTTTTGCAGAACCGGCCGGGGTTGTGACAGCAAGCTTTAAAAAATCCGGCAAGTTGATTGCCACATCTTATTGCAATATTCACGGTTTATGGGAAACTGAAAAAGATATTGTGGTGGAATAGCATTTTCCCTTGTTTTAAGTGATTGTCCTATTAAAAAGGAACACAAAGGATATTTTCTTCGTGTTCCTTTTTTCTTTTATAATGTTTACTGTGGTGAGTCCTACTATTTTATTAAATTATCTTGCCTTTGAAATAAGAGAAGATAGATAAGATGCACCAGATACTTCTATGAAAGGCATAAGCATTTGAGGGGGAAGAATGTTTACATAGAATAGAAAAATGTGGTAAAATTGGCAATTAAGAAAAGCTTATAAAAAACAGTAAGAGAGGGATGACAGTGGCATTAATTGTTAAAAAATTTGGTGGAAGCTCCGTGGCAACACCGGAGAAGATGTTTGGCATTGTGGAGCGCGTGCTTAGTGAAAAGCAGGAGGATGACCAAATTGTTATTGTTGTGTCGGCGATGGGAGATACAACTGATGATTTACTGGATTTAGCAAAGAAAATTACCCATAGGCCTTATGGTCGCGAGATGGATATGCTTTTGTCTACAGGTGAGCAAATGTCTATAGCTCTCATGGCCATGGCATTTGAAGAAAGAGGGCAAAAAGCTATTTCTATGACAGGGTTTCAGGCAGGAATATCTTCCAGTGATGCCCATGGAAAGGGACAAATATTGTCCATTGATCCCAAGCGTGTAGTAAAGGCATTGCGAGAAGGATATATTGTAGTTGTGGCAGGTTTTCAAGGGATTACTGAAGAGGGAGATATTACGACTCTCGGGCGTGGCGGTTCCGACACAACGGCGGTAGCGTTGGCAGGAGCTATGCAGGCAGATGTGTGTGAAATCTTTACAGATGTCGAAGGTGTGTACTCTACTGACCCTCGAGTGGTTCCTCAGGCGGTAAAACTTCCGGAAATAACTTATGGAGAAATGTTGGAGCTGGCCCGATTAGGTGCCGGTGTTATGCAACCACGTGCAGTAGAAATAGGGAGTCGCTTTAAAGTGCCTATCCATGTAAGATCGACCTTTTCAAAGAATGAGGGAACAATTATTCGGGAGGAATATCAAATGGAAGGAAATAAACGTAGCGTTACCGGAATCGCTCATGACTTTAATACGGCAAAAATCGGATTGTTGGGGGTAGAAAATAAGCCCGGCTTTGCTTATAAAGTCTTTAAGGCATTGGCAGATAAAAATGTAGTTGTTGATATGATTGTGCAAAGTGTACATGAAGCAAACCGAGATCAAATTGATGTTATGTTTACTACGACAAAAGAAGATGCGGTTTTGGCAGAGGCTGTTATTGCTGAGTTAAGGGAGTCTTTACATATCCGGGAAGTCGTGGTTGATATGAACATGGCTAAGGTATCCGTAGTCGGTGCCGGGATGCTTGGGACGCCGGGAGTGGCGGCAAAAATGTTTGGTGTAATGGCAAAGGAAGGAATTAATATAGAAAGTATTAGTACTTCCGAAATTAGCATTACTTGCCTTATTAATCGAGATTCTGCCGAAAGAGCGGTAGCAGCAATTCATAAAGAGATATTTGGAGAATAGTAAGAATGAATAGTTTAGAAAGCTTTGTAGAAGAAATGCTTCGCATTGAAATGCCAAAAGAGATACTGATTTCATCCTTGTTAAAACAGGTAGAAGAGCAGCCTATGCCGTCTATGGAAAAACCGGCGGCCCCTTTTGATTATGCGACGAATTTACATGGATTAACTTTTGATTATGCAGAAGAGAAGGTTACCATAGCCTACAAGGTGGTGGATAATTTATATCCGCCTGTTACTGTTTCCTTTATTGCTTTTGAAGTGCTTTTAGAAGGACTTGCCTTATGTAGAAGAAAGAAAAAGTGGTAAAGCTTTTGCGGGAAAAGGGATTCTTGCGTGAGGAAGGTTTAATTAATAAACATGGTCTGTTGGTTTGAAATTGCAATTTCAAACCAACAGATTTTTTTGTTTTTCAGAACACCGTGACTAGTGAAAAAACAGACTGGTCGAGAGAAAGGAGACGGAGGGATTTTTGCAAAAAAATAAGAGGAATGATACAATAAAAAGAGCATTTTTCCTGACGTTAATGTAGAAAAAACTGATAAATAAAGGAGACAGAATATGAAAGTAAACCAGGTGTACCATGGTTTTTTTGTTATTAGAGAGGAATATATAAAAGAGCTGGAAGCAACAGCTTATGAAATGGAGCATCACAAATCAGGCGCACGTCTTCTTTATGTGACGACGAAAGACGATAATAAGGTGTTTTCCGTTTCTTTTAGGACACCACCGAAAGATAGCACGGGAGTGGCACATATTTTGGAGCATTCTGTTTTGTGCGGGTCGAGAAAATTCCCCTTAAAAGAGCCTTTCGTAGAACTTGTTAAGGGCTCACTAAACACATTTTTGAATGCCATGACCTTTCCCGATAAGACTATGTATCCTGTGGCAAGTAGAAATGACAAGGACTTTGCCAATTTGATGGATGTGTATTTGGATGCGGTATTTTATCCTAGGGTAGCAAAAGATCCTGATATTGTACGCCAAGAGGGATGGCACTATGAGCTGGAATCTAAAAATGATGATTTGACATATAAAGGTGTAGTCTATAATGAGATGAAGGGCGTTTTCTCATCTCCCGATTCAATTTTAGAAAGACATATGATGGAGGAGCTTTTTCCGGAATCTCCTTATGGGGTAGAGTCCGGTGGAGATCCGGAGTATATTACGGATTTGACATATGAAGATTTTTTGGCTTTTTATAAGGAATACTACCATCCTTCCAACAGTTATATTTTTTTGTACGGATTGATGGATATTAACGAGCGTTTGGCGTTCCTTGACAAAGAGTATTTGTCCGCCTTTGATAAGATAGAGGTGAAGTCTTTTATTCCTTTTCAACCGCCTTTTAAGTCAGGTATAAAAAAATCTTTTCCCTATGGTATTTCATCAGAAGAACGGGAAGAAGAAGCCTCTTTACACGCATTAACTTATGTAATGCATGGGGGAACTCAAGCGGAGCGACTGGGATTTGAAGTACTGACACACGCTCTTTTGACTTCTCCTGCGGCACCGCTTAAAGAGCTACTGGTTTCTAAGGGGCTGGGTAAAGATATTAGCGGATACTATTTAGATAGTTTGCTTCAACCCCTATGGAATGTGACGGTTACAGGATCTGAAAAGAATATGGCGTCCTCCATTATGGAAACGGTATTGAGTACACTTCAAGACATGGTGAATACCGGATTTGACAAGAAAATGTTGGAAGCTTCTCTAAATATGATCGAATTCTCTTTGCGCGAAGCGGATTTCGGAGGACGTCCGAAAGGACTGATTTACCATATTCGGATGATGGATTTTTGGCTGTACGGCAATGATCCTTTAGAAGCTGTGCGTTACGAAACACCACTGGAGGAACTGAGAGAAGGACTTAAGGGAAGATTCTTTGAAGATTTGGTGACAAAGTATATTCTTCAAAACACTCATTACGGATTAATTAGCATTTATCCGGAAAAAGGGCTTTTAGAAAAAAGGGAAGAGGAAGAAAGGCAAAAACTTAAAAAAATTAAGGAGTCTATGAGTGATGAAGAGTTAGAGGACATCATTTTACAGACGACAAGGCTAAAAGAGCGACAGGCGGAGCCGGATTCGGAGGAAGCTTTGCAATCTATTCCGTTACTGGCTTTGGAAGACTTAACTACCGATGTGGAACGGATTGAACGACGTGAGGAGAGAATTGGAAAGGCCTTGCTTCATTTTATTCCCGCTAATGCTAATGGAATTAACTATGTAAATTTTTATTTTGATATAAGTGTTTTAGAAAAAGATGAGATTCCTTATGTGGAGGTTATTGCAGGTGTTCTCGGCAAACTGGGGACAGAAATGTATACTTATCAGGAACTTGGTCAGGAGATTAATACTCACTTAGGAGGATTTTCAACACAAAACTTTGTGGTGGATTGTTATGAAAAAGAGTGGCCGTATCGTGCACTTTTGTCGATAAAGGTAAAGGCTCTACATAATAAACTTCCTAAATCTTTAGAACTTGTCAAGGAAATGATAAGAACCAGCCGTTTTAACGATACGAAAAGGCTTAAAGATTTAATCAATGAAGCCAAGGCGATATGGGATCTTGAAGCTTTCAGGCGAGGGCATTCTTTGGTGTCCCGGAGAGTTTTGGCTCAGGTAACGGAATCCGATAAACTCAGAGACTATAGTGATTTGGGCTGCTATGAACTCATATCCTTTCTGTCGGCTCTTTCCGATATAGAACTTCAGGAAGTGGGAAGAAAAATATCTGCCATGGCGGAAAAACTGTTTCGCCCGGATAATCTGGAGATTTCATTTGTGGGAACCGAGGAAGAATATGATGCATTTAAATCCTTTCTTGGACCGGTTGTAGAAAATGCTACGAGTGAGGTGCTACCAAGGAAACTGCCTGTTTCAACAAAAGAGTTTGTCAACGAAGGAATTATTACTTCCGGCAAGGTACAATATGTTGCAATCGGAGGGGACTTCTCTTCTCATGGTTATACATATTCGGGAGCTATGGCTGTTCTGGAAACAATTCTTCGATATGAATATCTGTGGCTTCGCATACGTGTGCAAGGGGGGGCTTACGGTGCATTTGCTAATATTACGCGTAATGGGAATGTAGTTTTTTGCTCCTACCGGGATCCTAATTTAAGAGAGTCTCTTCAAGTGTACCGCGAAATTCCCGATTTTATCAGGAACTTTGAAATTTCTGACAGAGAATTGACTAAATATATCATCGGTACTATAAGTCCTTTAGAAGTACCTCTTACTCCTTCGATGAGAGGAGAGCGTGCTATGGGGATGTATTTTGCCGGTGCATCATGGGAAGATAAGGTGCAGGCCAAGAAGGAAATTATTGGTTGTACAAAAGATAGGCTGCAAGGGTTTGCGGACATGATAGAAGCAGTGTTGGCTGATAATCATATTTGCGTTATGGGGAATGAGGGGAAAATTAGAGAAGCAAAGGAATTGTTTGAAAAGATCGGGCCCCTTCCCAAATAAGTTAAGGAGTACTTTGAGATGAAGAAGGCAGTAAAAGGTAGATTTGCGCCCAGTCCAACCGGCCATATGCACATCGGAAATGCCTGGGTGGCCTTTCTCTCCTTTTTATCGGCACGTGCGCAGTGTGGACAATATGTTCTTCGAATTGAAGACATTGATTTAGAGCGATCGAAAAAAGAGTATGCGAAAGCCATAATCGATGACTTGCTTTGGCTTGGTGTGACTTGGGATGAGGGGCCGGAAACAGAAGGCTCCGGTGAGACTTATTATCAAAGCAATCGTAGTGAGATTTATGAATATGTGTTGCAGTCTTGGAATGAAGCGGGGATTATATATCCTTGTTTTTGCAATCGGGCACGCTTGCGATCCATTGCTTCAGCACCGCATGAAGGAGAGTATCGATATCCGTACGATGGTCTTTGTTTCGGTATATCTGAATGGGAATATATGGAAAGAAAAAAGGGGAGAAAACCCTCTTACCGAGTACATATGGAAGATTCGGAAGGCTTTTTTGAAGATGGGATACAGGGAATACAGACATATCATATAAAATCTTTGGCTGACGATATTGTCGTTAAACGTGGAGACGGCATGTATGCTTATCAATTTGCAGTGTCGGTTGACGACTCCTTGATGGGCATAACTGAGATACTTAGGGGGCATGATTTGCTTGATTCTACCCCTATTCAAATCGCATTTCACAAAAGATTGAGTAGTAAATTGCCTAAGTTTTTCCATGTACCACTGCTTGTTGATTCGGAAGGGTATCGTCTTTCGAAGAGGCAAAAGAGCATTACTATAAGAGAAATGAAACAAGAAGGAGTTTCTCGTGAACGGCTCATTTCCATTTTTGCGAAATTGGCGGGATTGTGTAAAAAAGACAACGGTTACAGGTGTTTGCGGATAGAGGAAGCCTTAGAATTAGCAGGAGAAAAGGCAATCAAGGGAAAATCAATATTTCCAAATTTACTAAAGCGTACGCATATAACTTGGGATTCTCATGTTCTAGATTGACATAATTCGATATTGTTATATAATAAATATAAGAGGTGAAAGCTGTGATAATCGAAGAAGCGTTAAAACAAAAAGTATGGGCTGTTTTAGGGGCAAGTGCGAAAAAAGATAAGTTCGGCTATATTATTTACAAGCGACTGAAAGACTATGGTTATACAGTATATCCTGTAAATCCCGGACTTACCGAAATTGATGGAGACACTTGTTATAAATCTTTACAGGATTTACCCCAGACTCCGGCGGTTGTTAATTTTGTGGTACCTGATCGTATTGGTTTGGGTGCACTTGATGAGTGTAAAACCTTGGGAATTACCACTGTTTGGTTGCAACCGGGAGCTGATAAAGTGGCCGTTATAGAAAAAGGAAAGAAGTTGGGACTTCACGTTATCACCGCTTGTGTATTAGTAGAGTTGAATGAGAAATAGGAAAGGATGTAGAATATGGCAGTAGAAATCAAAGAATTGGTAGAAGCGGAATTTAATGAAAAAGTGGTTGAAAGTGGTCGTGTGGTAGTTGTGGACTTTTGGGCTCCATGGTGTGGCTATTGCGTGCGTATGATGCCTGTGTATGACGCATTAGCTGAGGCGTTGAAGGATAAGGTTGACTTTTATAAGGTGAATTGCGATGAGCAACCGGGGCTTGGACAAGGCCATTCTATTGAAGTGTTGCCTACGTTTGCCGTTTTTAAAGATGGCAAGGAAGTAAATCGTTTGATTGGATATAAGACACTGTCTGAGTTACAAGAGATGGTAGAAGCTGCTTTATAAACCATCCTGTAGTCGAAGATTTTTTGTCGGAACTTAGAAGTATAAAAATATAAAAGAATATTAGATCGGTTTAAAACTGCGAAGTTATTAGGAGTTAATAATTTCGCAGTTTTTTATTTTGCAATTCTAAAAATGAGTATTTTTTGCAAACCGTTTTCTTCGAACAAATGAGCAAAAAAAGGAACAAATGTTTGAAAAATAAAGAAAAAGAGAATAAAACAAAGAAAAAATGATAAAAATTAAAATATTTTCCCTGCTTGTATTGATAAAAGTGGGGGAATATGGTAAACTTTGTCATATAGTGGTGGATCTATTGAAAAGGAGGTGAGACAGATGTTTATGGGAGAGTTTTCTCACACAATTGATGCTAAGGGACGTCTTATCATTCCCACCAAATTTCGCGAAAAATTGGGAGAGCAGTGTGTTATTACTCAAGGTTTAGACAATTGTCTCACTGTATATACGATGGAAGGTTGGGAGAAATTTTCCAAAAAGCTTGCGGGAATGGCTTCTACAAAGGCTAATGTACGTGCTATTAAACGCTTTTTTGTGGGTGGTGCAAGCGAAGTGGAGTTTGATAAACAAGGAAGAATTTTAATACCTGCCAATCTGAGAGAGCATGCTGATCTTATTAAAGAGGCTGTTGTTGTCGGTGTGGCAGATCGAATTGAAATTTGGAGCCGGGAAGGATATGAAAATTATATGAAAGCCATTGAACCGGAGATGGAAAGTTTGGCCGAATCCTTGGATGGGTTTGATGACTTATAGGAGGACTTATGGAGTTTAACCATGTCAGTGTCCTTCAAAGTGAAGTAGTAAAACAACTTGTTGTAAATAAAAACGGTATATATGTAGATTGCACTCTTGGGGGTGCAGGGCACGCGTATGCTATCGGACAGCTGTTGTCGGCTAACTCCACAATGGTAGGTTTTGATCAAGATGAAGATGCTTTGGCGGTGGCAAGTTCTCGGTTGGCTATGTTGCCATGTCGTGTAATAACGATTGGGAGCAACTTTAGATTTTTAAGGAAAGAGCTGGAATCTCTAGGTATTACAGAGGTAGATGGGATCCTTTTTGATTTGGGCGTATCCAGCTATCAACTGGATACGGCACAAAGAGGTTTTTCATACATGCAAAACGGGCCCCTTGATATGCGCATGGATCAGGGAAATCCAAAAACTGCAGAAATTCTTGTGAATGAAGAAAGTGCAGAAGAATTAGTTCGTATCATTAAAGAGTACGGCGAAGAGCGTTGGGCCAAGAGGATTGTGGACTTTATTGTTGAGGCCAGAAAAGAAAAGCGCATTAAGACGACTTGGGAATTGGTGGAAATAATAAAAAAAGCGATTCCTCAGAAGGCGAGACAAGAGGGACCGCATCCGGCAAAGCGCACTTTTCAGGCACTGCGTATAGCGGTTAATGAAGAATTAGCGATATTAGAGCAGTCTTTTAAAGATGCAGTCAGTCTTTTGAAGAAGGGCGGAAGAATTGGTGTAATTACCTTTCACTCTTTGGAAGATAGAATAACGAAACAAGTTTTTAAAGAATTAGGAAGACAGTGTATTTGCCCTGTGGAGTTGCCTCTGTGTGTATGTGGCAACAATCATGCGGTGTTAAAAACACTTGGTAAAGCAATAGTGCCGAGCATAGAAGAGGTAGAAGGGAATCCTCGGGCAAGGAGTGCAAAACTTAGAGTCGGAGAACGAGTGTAATGGTAGGTTTGGAGGGTTTTATATGTTAGCGAGAAAAGCAACACCTTGGCAGGTCAGACAAACGGAATACATAGGCCAGATTAAAAGTGGCCCCGGGTTTTTAACATTGACGGTAACCCAAAAAAGTTGGGTGAGAGTGGGGTTGATTTTGCTTTTGCTGATAGGCATCGCTTACGCTTTCCGTGCGCAACAGGTTAAGGCTGAATATCGTTTGGCCCATTTGCAAACGGAAGTTGTTCGGCTATCTAATACAAATGAATCCCTCGGATTATCCGTTGCTGAGTTGAAGTCGCCAAGTCGCATTCAAACAATAGCACAAAAAGATTTAGGCATGGTTTTGCCGGAAACTTTTGTGTATAGCAGTAGCAATGCGTCATCAATACAAAAAGATGTAGAAATGAAGAAACCGATTAGAGATTTACGCGATTAATACGCGATGAGCAGCTCTGTTACAGGAGCTGCTTATTGTGTTTACTCAGCAGCATGATATTTGTTAGGGCGAAAGTGAGTAAAAGAGGTAAAAATTAATGAAGCTATTGAAAGAGTTATTGACACTGCTACCTGGTGCGGTCGTAAAAGGAAATGAGGATACAGATATAAAGCATATTACTGCCGATTCACGAGAGGTAAGGGAAGGCTCTTTATTTATTTGTTTGGTGGGTGCCCATGTGAATGGACATGATTATATAGAACAGGCTGTTGCTAATGGTGCAACAGCTTTACTGGTACAGGAAGACCGAGTATTTCCGGAAACGGTGGCGGTTATTCGGGTACAGGATACGGATATAGCAAAACAAAAGATTGTGCCGTTTTTTTATGATTATCCGGCTATGCATCTTCGTATGATCGGCGTGACGGGAACCAATGGAAAAACAACAGTAACTCATATTATCCGCCATTTTTTGAAAGAAAAGGGCTATAAAACAGGTGTAATAGGAACGGTTCACACACTAATCGGAGAAGAGACATATCCGGTGAATAATACTACTCCGGATGTGGTAGATCTACAGCACATCCTAGCTCGAATGGTCCGGGAAGAAGTGCGATACTGCATTATGGAAGTGTCATCTCATGCTTTAGCGTTGGGACGGGTGGCCGGTGTGGAATTTGATACAGTTGTTTTCACAAACTTGACGCAAGATCATTTGGATTTTCATGAAACACTGGAAGATTATGGGGCGGCAAAAACACTGTTATTCTCCGGAGTGACAGAGAATTGCTCAAAGAAGCAGACTAAATGTGCAGTCATTAATATGGATGATCCATATGGTGCGCATATAAAATCACACACGTCGTGTCCGGTTTTAACTTATGGGATGGAAGGAATAAGAGATATATTGGCCGGGCATGTCACATTAGAGCTCAAAAAATCTTCCTTTAAAATGCAGTACGAGGGAAGATGTTATAATGTGGACTCTCCAATTTCCGGGCTGTTTAATGTATACAATGTAATGGCGGCAATAGGTGCCGGTTTGGCAGAGGGGCTTACCGTAGATGACTGCGTAGAGGCTTTGAAAACCTTTAAATCTGTACCGGGACGTTTTGAATCGGTAGAAGAAGGGCAAGATTTTGCAGTAATCGTAGACTATGCTCACTCGCCGGATGGATTGGAAAATATTTTGCGTGCCGCAAAAGAACTTGTGAAAAATCGCATTATAGTAGTTTTTGGTTGCGGGGGAGATAGAGATGCCACTAAGCGACCTATTATGGGACGTATTGCGGCTACGATGGGAGATGTCGTTGTTGTTACTTCAGACAATCCTCGTACGGAAGATCCGGAGCAAATTTTGAAACATATAGAGATAGGTGTTGTGGAAGGGCTTCAAGGTAAAGGAGCGGATCAATCAGGATATGAAGTTATCTCGGATCGACGAGAAGCTATTAGGCACGCTATTGGATTGGCAGAAGCAGGAGATATGGTGGTAATTGCCGGAAAAGGGCACGAAAATTATCAAATATTAAAGGATAAGACAATCCATTTTGATGATAAAGAAGAAGCATCAAGGGCACTTAAGGAGAGATAAATATGGCATTATTTTCCTTGGAGGAAATCCTGTCAGTAACAAAAGGAAGTATTAAGGGAAAATTTGATAAAGTATATGCGACCGGTGTTTCAACAGACAGCAGAAAGATTGAGGAAGGAAATGTGTTTATCGCTCTTAAAGGAGAAACATTTGACGGACATGATTTTATAGAAGAAGCGGTCAAGAAAAAAGCGGCAATTGCTGTTGTTAACCGTGAATGCGGGATTATGGATCTTCCCTGCGTTGAAGTGGATGATACTTTGAAAGCACTGCAAGCGTTAGCTGCTTTTCATCGGCAGCGTTTTTCCATACCTGTCATTGCTATCACGGGATCTTCCGGAAAAACTACCACAAAAGAGTTGGTAGCAACTGTTGTAGAATCGTCTTATCGTACGCTAAAGACAGAGAAAAATTTTAATAACGAGATTGGACTTCCGCTAACTTTGCTTCAATTAAATGAAACCCACGATGCTTGTGTAGTGGAAATGGGCATGCGCGGGTTAGGTCAGATTGCGGAACTTGTGGACATTGCCAAACCTACTATGGGTATTGTTACTAATGTGGGAACCAGTCATATTGAACTCTTGAAATCACAGGAAAATATTGCCAAGGCAAAGTGTGAACTCATAAAAGGTATTGGAGAAAAGGGGCTGGCGATTCTAAATGAAGACGATCCTTTGGTGAAAGAAATGGAATGTTTTGCCAAAGGGAAAGTTATGGGATACGGTATGGAAGGAAATGCTACCGTATTGGCTTCTCATTTGCGGTATAAAAAGGATGGAATTAAGTTTACCTGTAAGTGCTATGATGAAATATTTGATGTATTCCTCCCTATGATAGGAACTCACAATGTATATAATGCTTTGGCAGCTATTGCTGTAGGCAGGGCTTTGGGAATTAGTAGTGGTAAAATAAAAAAAGCGTTACAGTCCTTTTCGGGGATTCCTATGCGCCAAGAAATTGTTTCTTTTGACTCTTTTGTTATTTTAAATGATACTTATAATGCAAACCCAGTTTCTATGAAGGAAGCCATCAAGGCACTGGGGCAATTGGAAGGAAATAGAAAAGTAGCTATTCTTGGTGATATGTTGGAATTGGGAGAACAGTCGGAAAAGCTTCATCGGGAAATAGGACTTTTGCTGGGAGAAGAGCAATACGAATTGCTCTTTATCTATGGAGAAGAATCAAAACACATAGCCGAAGCAGCTAAAGAAAGGGGAGTTCCAAAGATTATAGAAGGAAGCAGCCACAAAGACATTGCTCGGCAATATATGATGTGCAGTCAAGATGGTGACACTGTTTTGCTGAAAGGATCTCGAGGTATGATGATGGAGGCCGTATTGGTTGAAATAGAAAAAATCAGGGGAGCAGAAAAAGATGACCAGTGAATTAAGCATTGCTTTTTTGATATCAGGTGCTTTAGTGCTAGCACTTGGCGCCGTAGGCATTCCGGTTCTGAAAAAACTGAAGGCAGGACAAAATATCAGGGACGATGGCCCCAAAAACCATCAAAGTAAGGCGGGAACGCCTACAATGGGAGGTATTTTTATCCTGTTGGCATTAACAGCAGGAACACTATCGGTTAGTGGATACTCCATGAACATCGGGATTTTATTGCTCCTTACTTTGGGGCATGGATTATTGGGGTTTTTCGATGATTTCGTTAAAACCGTAAAACACAGAAATCTCGGTTTGACAGCCAAGCAAAAATTATTGGGGCAGATTATTTTATCTTTCCTTTTCTGTTATATTGCCACAGAAGGAGGGGCATTACCCAAGACCTTGTGGATTCCGCTGGTGAATGATAGTATTGACTTAGGAAACTTATACTATTTATTAGCAGTAATCATAATTGTAGGTACCAGTAATGCGGTAAATTTAACGGATGGACTGGATGGATTGGCGGCAGGAACAAGTGCCGTAGCGGCTATGGCATACGCTATTATCGCGCTCATGGAAAACAGGGAGGATATTGCGATTTTTGGTGCGGCTATATGCGGAGCCACCATAGCCTTTTTGTATTTTAACAGTAATCCGGCAAAAGTTTTCATGGGTGATACCGGATCGCTTGCATTGGGCGGAGCGTTTGCGGGGATGGCTATTTTGACAAAAACCGAACTACTGTTAATTGTGATTGGCGGGATATTCGTGGTGGAAGCCCTTTCGGTTATTTTGCAAGTGGCATCATTTAAACTAAGAGGTGTACGAATATTTAAGATGAGCCCCATTCATCATCACTTCGAATTGTCCGGATGGGGAGAACAGCGGGTAGTGACAGTGTTTTGGATGGTGGGAATTGTACTTGCCATCATTGGATTAATATTGATGTTGGTAAACAGATAGAGGCGTTTATGAAAGAGCAAGCAAGTTGTATTTTGGTCCTTGGTGCCGGTATTAGCGGAATAGGGGCGGCCAAGGTTTTGGCAAAACAGGGTAAGGCGGTTATTTTAAACGACAAGAAGAAGGTGGAGGAAAGTGAGTCTGTAAAGGAGCTCCGCTCTCTTGGTGTTCAAATAATCGATGAAGATCAAGATATATCTTTGCTTGATAAAGCACAACGTATTGTTGTGTCTCCCGGGATTCCTTTGTGCATTTCCCTCCTTAAAGAGGCTAAAAGAAGAGGAATCCCTGTTATTGGGGAAATCGAACTCGCTTATGAAGAGAGTAAAGCTCCCATTTTAGCTGTAACGGGAACCAATGGTAAAACAACAACAACAGCTTTACTGGGTGCCGTTATGAGAGAAGTAACTTCGCATGTATGCGTTGGCGGAAATATTGGTCAGGTACTTAGTGAGGAAGTGGCCCATATACCTGCTGACGGATATATAGTAGCGGAACTTTCCAGTTATCAGCTGGAAACGGTAGAAAAATTCCGTGCAAAAGGGGCAATTATTTTAAATATTACTCCTGATCATTTGGAACGACACAAAACGATGCAGGCATATCAAGACGCAAAAGAACGGATTTTTAGAAACCAGACAGAAGAAGATTTTGCAGTATTAAATATGGATGATCCAGCAGTTAGAAATATGAGTAGCCGAATAACGGGACAACTCCTTTTTATAAGTCAGCGAGAGGCGGTTACTAATGGTGCGCACTATCGAGACGGCAAAATTTATGTGGTGAAAAACGGAATAGAAACATTCTTGTGCAAGGTAGGTGAAATTCCTCTTCCGGGGGCACATAATAGGGAAAATGTGTTAGCCGTAGCGGCGTTAACTTATGCATTGGGAGTACCGGCGCACAAAATAAAAGCGGCAATTTTAAAATTTAAGGCTGTAGAACATCGTCTGGAATATGTTCGAACTCTGGAAGGGGTTTCTTACTATAATGATTCGAAGGCGACTAACCCGGAATCTACTGTAAAAGCTTTGGAAGCTTTTGAAAACAAGAAGATTTTTCTTATAGCAGGCGGATATGATAAATTGACGGATATTAAACCTATGATGGAGCTCATTAAGCAAAAGGAGGCGACTCTTCTGCTAATGGGAGAGGCGGCACAACGCTTTAAAAAAGAGGCAGAAGAAGCCGGCCTTTTTCCTCTTATGTGCGAGTTAGGCATGGAGGAAGCTGTTGATAGAGCAAGGAAATTGGCGAAGAAGGGGGATGTTATTCTTCTCTCCCCTGCCTCTGCCAGTTATGATTCCTACCGATCTTTTGAAGAGAGGGGAACGCATTTTAAAACAATCGTACAATCCTTGTAGATGAGGGGATAGATTCTATGAAACGAGTAATTATTTCCGGAGGCGGAACGGGCGGACATATTTATCCGGCCCTGGCAATAGCAGAAAAAATCAGTGAGCTGGAGGAAACGGAGTTTTTGTATATCGGTACAAAATACGGTTTAGAAGCCGAGCTTGTTCCTAAGGCCGGATATAATTTTAAGACCTTATCGGTGCAGGGACTAGAAAGGAAACTTTCTTGGCAGACATTGGTAACGATGAAAAAAGGTGTTGCCTCTTTGGGGAATGCGGCGACAATTTTACGGGATTTCAAGCCTCATGTTGTAGTAGGAACCGGAGGATATGTTTGTGGCCCCATACTGTTGATGGCAGCAATGATGAAAATTCCGACGCTTATTCAGGAACAAAATGTGTTTCCCGGAATAACGAACAAGATACTAAGCCGTTTTGTAGATGTGGTGGCTCTCGGGTATGAAGAAGCAAAGCCGCATTTTTCAACATGTGAAAATATCGTAGTAACGGGAAATCCAGTGAGGCCCGAAGTGCTATTGGCAACAAGAGAGAAAGGTCGAAAGCAGTTTGCCTTGGGCGATGAATTTACGGTGTTGGTGGCAGGTGGCTCAAGGGGTGCTCGCTCTATTAATAATGCTATGATAGAAGTGCATGAGCATTTTAAAGAACGAGAAAATATAAAAATTATTCATGCTACAGGACAAGGCGAATATCACCGACTTTGTCAAGTTATGGGGATGGAAGAAGGAGAAGATTATAGTCGATGCTCCCGTATTCTGCCCTATTTGCATGATATGCCTGCAGCACTTGCGGCCGCTGATCTTGCTGTGTTTAGAGCAGGAGCGGTCGGATTGGCTGAGTTGACAGTAAGAGGAATTCCCTCTATACTAATTCCCTATCCTTATGCATCGGAAGATCATCAGACTTACAATGCCAGAGCGCTCGTTAGCCGTGGGGCGGCAAAAATGATCGTTGATAAGATGTTGACGGGAAAAGACTTAATAAGTGAAATTGAATTTTTTATGAAAAACAGACAGGAGCTTGCCGCAATGGCAAAGGCGTGTAAAAGTTTAGGAAAACCGGACGCGGCTATGGATATTGCGAAAAAAGCCATGACTATAGCAAAACCAAAATAGGTAGGAGTAAAGGCGTATGTTAGAAGGTATTCGAAAAATTCATCTTATAGGAATTGCAGGAACAGGGATGAGGGCCATTGCCAATGTATTAATACAACAGGGATTTATCGTTTCGGGATCGGATGTAAAAGAGACGCTTGTAATCAAACATTTTCGAGATTTAGGTGCAAAAATAAATATCGGGCATGATGCGGCTTTGGTAAATGGAGTTGATGCAGTAGTGGTTTCAACTGCTATTCCGGCAGATAATCCGGAATTGGTAGAGGCCAAAAAGAAGGGGATATTGGTACTTCATCGATCTGATATAGTTAAAGCTGTTGTGGATAGTACGCTAGGTATTGCCGTTGCGGGAGCACATGGAAAAACGACAACCACTTCTATGTTGGGACAAATATTTGAGGAAGCTATGCTCGATCCTACTATTATTATTGGCGGT
>JBHAEC010000037.1:0-11274 GCA_041855385.1 Veillonellaceae bacterium | reverse complement strand
CAATTTTCTCCCGATTTTCCTAACTGCCATGTCGATTTAGTTTATCTCTGTTCGCCAAACAACCCAACCGGTACCGTACTTAGTAAAGAACGGCTGTCCCAATGGATTTCCTATTGCAAAGAAAACGGTACTATACTACTTTTTGACTCTGCTTACGAGTCCTTTATTACCTCCCATAACACGGTTCATTCTATTTATGAAATTCCGGGTGCTCGCGAGGTCGCTATTGAATTTCGTTCCTTCTCAAAAACTGCCGGTTTTACCGGAACTCGTTGTGCCTATACGGTCGTTCCAAAGGAGCTTACGGCAAAGACAAAAACAGGGGAACGTATAGCACTTCACCCACTTTGGAATCGTCGTCAATGCACAAAGTTTAATGGGGTTCCCTACATTATTCAACGCGGAGCAGAAGCAGTATTTTCTGAAACAGGGATGAAACAAGTAAAAGACAATATTGCCTTTTACTTGGAAAATGCCCGCATCATTCGCGAAGGCATATCCTCCATTGGCTTGACAGTATTTGGGGGCGTTGACTCACCTTATCTTTGGATCAAAACACCAAACGATATGACAAGTTGGGATTTTTTCGATCTTCTTTTAGAACAAATTCACATTGTAAGTACGCCAGGTTCCGGTTTTGGTCCTTGTGGCGAAGGATATCTTCGGTTAACCGCCTTCGGCAGTAGAGAAAACACGGTGCGTGCTGTTGATCGTATAAAATCATTACGGTTTTAGCCGTAATGTATATTGTATATAATGTATATAAAATTACTTTTTTTAATAATCAAAAATAAAAGGAGCAAAATTTATGAAAATCAGGATCGGTATTGTGGGTTACGGTAACTTGGGTCGCGGCGTAGAAGCAGCCGTTCTCTTGCAAGAAGACATGGAACTGGTCGGCATTTTTTCTCGTCGCAGCAATATTAAAACGGTAAGCGGTGTGCCTTCCTACTCTATGGAAGAGGCCCTTTCTTTCAAAGGGAAAATAGATGTTATGGTGCTTTGCGGAGGCTCTGCTACCGACTTGGTAGAGCAAACCCCGGATTTAGCAAAACATTTTAATGTAATAGACAGCTTCGATACACATGCACGAATTCCCGAACATTTCAGTAATGTTAGAACCGTAGCATTAGAGGCTGGGACAGCCGCTCTTATCTCCTGTGGTTGGGATCCCGGAATGTTCTCCCTACAGCGCGTATATGCAGAAAGCATCTTGCCGAAAGGAACAGGCTACACGTTTTGGGGGCGCGGGGTAAGTCAAGGCCATTCCGATGCTATCCGGCGCATAGAGGGAGTCCTAGATGCTCGCCAGTATACTGTACCTAAGGCTGAGCAAATCGCTTCCATTAGAGCGGGAGAAACACCTGACGTGACAGCAACTTCTGGACATGTGCGCGAGTGCTATGTCGTTATCGAAGAAACGGCAAATAAATCGGTTATTGAAGAAGCCATTAAAACCATGCCTAATTACTTTGCCGGCTACGAGACAATTGTAAACTTCATCTCTCAAGAAGAGTTGGATGCAAACCACAAAGGTATCCCCCATGGCGGCCTTGTACTTCGTAGCGGAGAAACGACAGAGGGAACAAAGCATATTTACGAATTTTCTCTCACTTTAGATAGCAATCCTGAATTTACAGGTGCCGTTTTAGTTGCTTTTGCACGTGGTCTCCATCGTCTGGCCGGCCATGGCGGAAAAGGTTGTTTCACCGTTTTCGACATTCCCCCATCTTGGCTTTCTCCAAAATCAGAGGCAGAGTTACGAGCACACTATTTATAATATCAAGTACTTTCTCAAATAAAAGCAAGATCCCCTCCTGCTAAAGCAAAGAGGGGGTTTTGCTTTTACAATAACTTATTTCTAAAAAGCCATGCTGCTAAAGGAAGAGTAATACCGGCTACAGCCAGCATGGGAATAAAATTCCATGCCACCTCGCCTAATGTAGCTCCCTCCAAGTAAATGCGCCGTACACATTCTAAGGCAAACCGCAACGGATCGATATACGTCAATAATTGCAAAACCTCCGGCATATTGCTGACAGGGGTAGTGAATCCCGACAACAAAACCATGGGTAAAATGAGAACGAGTGCGTACACCATTACCTGTTGCATATTATCAACTACCGCAGAAATGGAGAGGCCAATTCCCACGCAACTGAGAATAAAAACGGCTAAAGTAATATATAATTCAAATAAGCTTCCGGCATTTGGAATCTGAAACCAAAACTTAATAACCAGCAGGACTATACTTGCCTGTACCAAGCCAATAATAAGGGGAGGTATCGCCTTCCCTATCAAAATCTCCATTGGCGATACCGGAGCCACCAGTAATTGGTCAAAAGTCCCTTGATCCCGCTCTCTCGCTACGGAAAATCCGGCCAACATGACTACTTGCGTAAAACATAACATTGCCACCATAGAGGGCAAAAAGGTCCATCTGCTTTCCTGATTCGGATTATACCAAGTAACTGTTTCCAAATGAATTGCCTTTTCCATGCCCAGGCTCATATTATAGGTCTCTACGATTCTTCCCATATATCCGCTAGCCAAGCTTGCCGTCATTGTGTTTCTACCATCTGTGATAACCTGTACCGGAGCCGGCTCTCCCAGGGCCAACTTTCGTTCAAAATCCGGTCCGAAAGTAATGACCATAATAGCATCTCCGCTATCGATCGCTTCTGCCAATTCATTGGAACTATACAAAGTCCTCGTCCTATAAAATACTCCTGTTCCGTCAAGCTTAGATAAAATATCGACGGAAGACCGGCTATGGCTTTGATCCAGCACGGCATAAGGAACTTTTTCAAGATTAAAGCTTGCTACATATCCAAACAGAAGGCTTTGGAGCAAAGCAGGCAAAAACAAAATTACCCTCATCCGGGGATCAGCAAGAAGTACTAAAAATTCTTTTCTGATAATGTAACGTATATGCCACAAAGAGCGAATTATTTCTTCTTTCATATCAAACCCTCTTTTTCGTTTTTACCCATGCCATTATCATAAAGAAAATAGAATAACACAGTAAAATCGTTATATTCTTTCCTATAAGACGCCAATCATTTCCGGCTAAAAGCAATGATTTCAGCAACTCCAAGTAGTAAGTAGGAGGCAAGATACGGCTGACTACCGCTACCCAGTCGGGAATACTCCGCAAATCGAAAATAAATCCACTGAGCATCATGGCCGGTAAAAAACTAATCAAAAAAGAAAGCTGTGCCGACACAAACTGATTTTTCGTTACTGCAGAAATCAATAAACCCAATCCTACCATAACAAAAAGGTAAAGGCTTGATGCTGCAAAAATGATTAGCAAAGAGCCTCGAACCGGCACACCATATAAGAACCGCGCTATAAGGAGACATAAGAGAAATCCTATCATAGCAATCAAAAAATAGGGGATTACCTTAGATAAAATAATTTCTTCCCGCCGAACGGGCGTAACGAAGATTGATTCCAATGTTCCCCGTTCCCACTCCTTAGCCATAACCAATGCCGTTAAAAATGTCCCTACCACAGTCATAATAAGAACCAGAAGTCCGGGAACAAAATACCAGGCACTTGTGTTCGCATCATTAAACCACATGCGTGATTGTATGGTTACCATCCCCGTCGGCACATTTGTGCTTGATAGCGCCGCAGAAAGTTTTTCCATAGCTACAGCAACGTTATATTGCTGAATATTTCCCTCTACATAACCCTGTACCGTCATAGATGTAGAGGCGTCAACTCCATACAAAACGAGCTGTAAAGAAGCTGTTCCCTCTTGAAGGTTACGGGTAAAGTCAGAGGGAACCACAAGAATCGCATTTACGACCCTCTTCGCCATAAGTCGCTCTCCCTCTTGCATACTGGTCACTTCAACAGGTTTAAAATACTCCGAACCATAAATAAAGTCGAGAGTTTGTCGTGCCGTAGGAGAAGTGTCTTCCCATACAACGGCCATGGGAACTTGAGTGACATCCAGCGTTATGCCGTAGCCTATAAGCAAAATCAATATTATGGGCAAAACAGCACCTATGAGAAAGGTGCTGTTATCCCGAATAATTTGAAGGAATTCTTTATGCACCAAGGCCCTAATCCGAGAAAAAGACTCTCTCATTCGTGCCCCTCCTCTCACCGTTGATTTCGAGCAAGCTCCACAATTTTTATAAATACTTCGTTCATTCCGGACCCCTCTTTACCGTAGGTGGTGCGAATCTCCGCCGGCGTCCCTAAGGCCAATAATTTTCCACTATCTTGAATCATAATTCGGTCACAATATTCAGCCTCTTCCATAAAGTGGGTAGTAACAATAATTGTCGTCCCTTCTGCGGCGAGATCCGTTATTTTATACCAAAAATCTCGCCTCGCCAACGGATCAATACCGCTTGTAGGTTCATCCAGGAAAAGTATCTCCGGCTTATGCAATAAAGACACCGCCATAGACAGGCGCTGTTTATACCCTCCCGGTAAGTCTCCGGCACTGTCTTTTACTTTTTCGGTTAAATCAAACTCTGCCAAAGATTCATTGATACGTAACTCCAGTTGTTCCGGAGAAAGTCCGTAAACCCCACCAAAGAACCGGAGATTTTCAAGGACAGACATATTTTGATAAAGAGAAAATTTTTGTGCCATATAGCCAATTTTGGCTCTCGCTCTCGTACTTGCCGTTCTGAGATTATATCCGGCCACACTTAACTCTCCGCTACTGGCCGGCAAAAGACCACAAAGCATCCGAAAGGTTGTCGTCTTCCCTGCTCCGTTCGGTCCGAGAAGCCCAAAAATCTCGCCTTTTTTTACCGAAAAAGAAACTTTGTCTACTGCTACAAAATCCCCGAATTGTCGTTTAAGCGCCCTTACCTCAATATGTGTCTCACTATTGCCGGCCCTCTCCTTTGGTAAGCGCTTGTTCTTTTCTTTTCCGGACACGTAGAGATTTGCCGACAAATTACCTTCTTGCTGTTCACGCCACATTCGCAAGTAAATCATAAACGCATCCTCTAAGCGAGCACCCACAGATATAGCTTTCAGCCCATATGTTTCTTCAAAATACACGGCTTCTACGCCCTTTTGGCAAATAATGCGAACGCCCCGCCCCTCCGGAACGGCATCCACAACTTTTTCATCCTCAAGAAACAAGGCTTGCCACGCTCTTGTCACCGTTCTCTCGGGAACTTCTACGAGATAACAGCGATTCTGAGCCACCTCTCTTAGTGTAGGCGGCGTACCTTGGGCAATCATATGGCCGGACTGAATAACGTATACAAAGTCACATAACTCCGCTTCGTCCATATAAGCCGTCGTAACCAAAATACTTATATTCTCTTCCCTCACCAAGCGCTTTAAAATAGCCCATAACTCTCTCCTGGACAAAGGGTCTACCCCTACTGTCGGCTCATCCAGTAGCAGGAGTTCCGGCACCCTGATAAGGGTACAAGCCAAACTTAGCTTTTGTTTCATCCCCCCGGACAGTTTCCCCGCAAAACGGTCTGTAAAAGGAGCCAGTCCGGTCATATCCAGCAAACGGGGATATCGTAACTCTCTTTCCTCCCGAGAAATCCCATGCAAATCGGCATAAAGATTCATATTTTCCATAACCGTAAGATCTTCATAAAGGCCAAACCTCTGAGGCATATAACTGATACGGCTCTGTATTTCCTGTTCATTCCCCTCAATAGGTAGTCCGAGTACATCCAGCGTTCCCGACGTAGGCTTTAAAAGACCCGATACTAACCGGAGGAATGTCGTTTTCCCCGCTCCGTCCGGTCCGATTAAAGCAGTGATTTTTCCCTGTATCATAGAAAAATCTATCTCGTGAAGCGCCACAACGCTTCCCCTGTTTTCCTTTTTTTTATACTCTTTTACTATTTTCTCGCCATGTACAATCAACTTCATGGATTCACCTTATTTTAGTTTAACCGTCACAGTAGCAGGCATCCCCATGCGAAGCACATTGTCTATGTCATCCACATATACCCGTACTTCATAGACCAACGAAGTACGAAGTTCATCGGTTTGCACTGTTTTAGGAGTAAATTCTGCCGTTGAGGAAATATATCCCACCTGCCCCTGTATCATTTTCCCCGGATAGGAATCAATCATCACTTCAGCTTTTTGCCCTTCACGAACATAGCCCAAATCTGTTTCTTTTATATACACGCGTATCCACTTTTTATCATCTAAAGCAAGCTTAAAAACCGTTTTCTGAGGCGATGCCATTTCTCCTACTTCAAGGAGCCTTGAACGAATAACCCCATCCGCAGGCGATTTTAAGGTAGCTTGCTCCAATAAATACTCTTGATACGCCAGTTGTTCTACCAACACTTTCCGTTCTGCCATAGCCGCAGCAATATCCTCTTGTCGATTGCCCGCTACCGCCAAATTAAGCGCTTCTTGTGCTTCTTTAACCTTTGCCTGAGTAACCGCAGCTAACGCTTCTGCATTGGCCAGTGCCTGTTTACTAATCGCCTCTCCTCCGGAAATATCATAAGCTTCTTTCATCCGGCCATAGTCCGCTTGCGCTTTAATTGCCTCCGCCTCAGCTGCTAGTACACGGGCTTCATACTGACCTATTTCTTCTTCCCTCGATCCTTTTTCAAGTTTTCGCACTACTTCTCCTTGGGCCTCAATTTTTGCTTGGATTTGCTTAATGTTCAAAAGAATCTCCGTCTTATTTAGTTCTCCCAACACTTGCCCTTTTTTGACGCGATCCCCGCTATCTACAAGCAATGACTCGATGCGATCACTCCCCCTAAAAGCAAGATCCGCTTCTCGAATATCTACATTACCGTATAATGTCAACTCAACTCTATTTTGATTAGATTCGCTTTCCTTATACCAATTGTAGCCCATATAAGCAGCACCTAATACCAAAACTGCCCCCACTAAAAGAAAAATCATTTTCTTCGGCGTTATGGACATCTTATTTTGCTCTCCCATAAGTACAACCTCCCGTTTTTCTCCGGATTTCTACATTTTATCTACCTTTTATTATACTTAAATCTCCCGGAAAACTCAATTAATCCTCACCAGTACCACTTTAATAATTCCCAACAATAATTAACAAAACTTCGTCATAATGTGATATAATACACATCTGAAATTGTTTTAATATATTAAATCATACAAACAACTTAACTCGTTTTATTTTTCATTATTAAAGAACTGATTAGTTACTGAACAAAGGTGGTCTTATGAGTACAAATCTAGAAGTAGGCATCGTTGGTTTACCCAATGTGGGAAAAAGTACACTATTTAATGCCATAACAAAGGCAGGCGCCGAGGCGGCGAACTATCCTTTCTGTACAATTGAGCCTAATGTGGGCGTAGTGGATGTTCCCGATCCTCGCATTTATCACTTGGCAACTATGTATGGTTCAAAAAAGGTAATTCCCGCCGCTATGCGTTTTGTAGATATTGCCGGACTTGTAGCCGGCGCTTCAAAGGGAGAAGGTCTGGGAAATAAGTTCTTAAGCCATATCCGCCAGGTAGATGCAATCGCCCAGGTAGTGCGTTGCTTTGACGATCCCAACATTACTCATGTATCCGGATCCATCAATCCCCTTAGGGACATTGAAATAATCAACACAGAGTTGTGTTTGGCCGATTTGGAAAGCGTAGAAAAACGGCAACAACGCATTGCCAAGTTGGCTAAAAGCGGAGATAAAGCAGCTCGCGTTGAAGAGCCCATTCTGGAAAAAGTTATGGCAGGTCTGACGGAAGCCATCCCTGTTCGCGCCCAAGGGCTTGATGACAATGAGTTGGAAATCCTGAAAGAGCTGACACTCCTCACCGCCAAACCCACGCTCTTCGTCGCCAATGTATCAGAGGACGAGATTCTCGACCATTCCCAAAATCCCCATGTTGCCGCGGTAGAAGCTTATGCGAAAAAAGAAGGAGCCAAAGTCGTCGTCGTATCGGCACGAATCGAATCTGAAATTGCTGAACTTTCCGATGAGGAAGCAAAATCCTTTCTAGAGGAATTAGGTCTATCCGAGAGCGGATTGGATAAATTGATTAAAGCCAGCTATGCTTTGCTGGGGCTCATCAATTTTTTCACTGCCGGAGAGATGGAAGCTCGTGCTTGGACAATCGTTAAAGGTACGAAAGCCCCTCAGGCAGCGGGAAAAATACACAGCGATATCGAAAAAGGTTTCATTAGGGCAGAAATTGTTGCTTATGAGGATCTTAAAGTCTGCGGAAGCCAAACCGGGGCTAGAGAAAAAGGACTCGTACGACTTGAAGGAAAAGAATATATTATGCAAGACGGAGATGTGACTTACTTCCGCTTCAATGTATAGTACAAAAATGACCTGCTTTACGCATAGTTATGCGTAAAGCAGGTCATTTTATATTAAGGGGCTCTTTATGCTCCGTTCATTTTATACTTTGTTTAGAAATTTGTAACCAAATTGTCGTTTTCCTGTTCTTTGTTCGTTACATATTTCCTCTATAATAAGCTCATAAGTCAAGATACAGAAGGAATATCCCCCACACCTTACTTCTGTTTCCTCTGACTTATGTAAAGGAGGAATGCCATTGAAAGAAGACCATTTTATTTTGCTTACCCCTTGAGGATAAGCCTCCCTTAACTAAAATAAACTAACCTATGAATGTAATATTCATACTCTTAACTAACCCCCTAAAATAAGAAGCCGGTTGCTATCCCCCATAGCTCCGGCTTCTTTACTTTTCTTTATTATATTATTCCTGCTCTTCAACTCTACGAGACAGGATTTTTTTTACCGCCTTTTCAAACTTAGATCGGCTAATCATAACACGATGTCCGCAACCGCAACATTCAATATTAAAATCGACTCCGATACGATGAACTTTCCACTCATCACTGCCACAAGGATGGGCTTTTTTCATTTTTACAACATCGCCTATATAATATCTGACAAAACTCATATAATCACCCATCTTTCTTTTACATTACACCTATTATAACACAACCTCTTTTTTCCCTAACAGTCCGTATATTCACAAAAAATCATTTTTCATTCTCATTTACCGGTTTTTATAAAAACCATTCTCATTTTCTTGCTATTTCTCTTTTTCACATCGCTATTACTTTTATTAAAACAAATTCCGCTTAGCTATCGCATTGATAAATATTATCACTTTCTTATTTTCATCCTTTTTTTGTTATTTCTCCCTTGCTTTTCTCAAAATCAAAGTATATAATTAACTTAACAATAATGATTATTTATTGATTGACATTTTATACTCAATTTAACAAAGGAGAAAAACAATGGCTGAATTAAAGGGAACAAAAACAGAACAAAATTTAGCGGCTGCATTCGCCGGCGAATCTCAAGCAAATCGCAAATATACTTACTATGCAGGAGCTGCACGCAAAGCCGGCATGAACGCAATTGCCGACTATTTTGAAGAAACGGCAATCAACGAGAGTGCTCATGCCAAGGTGTGGTTTAAATTATTACATGGTGACGAAATCCCTACAACAGATGTAAATCTACAGGATGCAGCTAACGGAGAAAACTACGAATGGACAACGATGTATAAAGAATTCGCTGAAACTGCAAAAGAAGAAGGGTTTGCAAAAATCGCCTATCTTTTTGAGCAGGTAGGAAAGATTGAAAAACGCCACGAAGAGCGTTATTTAGAACTTCTAAACTATGTAAAAGCAGGTTCTGTTTTCAAACGCGAAGAGCCAATTGCTTGGATCTGCCAAAACTGCGGATACATTCATGTTGGTAAAGAAGCACCTCAGATCTGTCCTGTATGTGCTCATGAACAGGCATTCTTCGTACAACACTGCACGACTCTTCTATAGAGAAGTGATATAACCACTTTTAGTGGAACACGGAGCAAGTGCTCGTCTAGGAGTGACCTGTAAGAAGGTTAAAGAAACCACGCAAGATGATTTTATAATCGTCTTGCGTGGTATTTTTATTATTAGTCCGAGTACTTAGTCTTACATCTCCACTCATTGCATTATTCTATAGACGGTAGTATGATTAGTAAAAAGCAATCAAAAGAGGTTTTTATGTTATTTTTATCTATTCTCATTAACTCTATCTTACCTATTTTCATCATGATCGGCGCCGGATTTATCATGGACAGAGCCTTTTCCTTGGATTTAAGAACATTGGGAAAACTAAACTTTTACCTCCTCCTCCCGGCCTTTATTTTTCGTGCCCTTTATACCGCAGATTTCCAATCCTCCACAATAGAAATCGTCCTTTGTGGCCTTGTCATCCTTTTTCTAAATAGCGGTCTTTCTTCGGTTATCTGCCATTACCTGGGCTACGACATGGGCAAAACTGAAGCATTCAGAAATTCTGTTATGTTCAACAACGGCGGAAATATAGGTGTAGCTGTAGCCACTTTTATTTTTACTCGGCCTCCCTATTTAGTTAATGGCGAAATTGTGTACCTCCACGATGCCATGGTAACGATTGTCGCCCTTCTTATTATACAAAATATTTCTTGTAATACCCTGGGATTTTACCAAGCGGGAAAAGGAAAGATAACCGCTCGCGATGCCATTAGTCTTGTTTTCCATATGCCTACTATTTACGTTGTACCATCTGCGCTCTTATTAAGACTTGCCCCCCTTGATCTAACCGCCCTCCCCTTCTGGCCATCTTTGAGCTTTATTGCCAATGCCTTTGTTGCCATGGCCATGATAACCTTAGGTGCACAGGTCGCCCGCACCCCTTTTAACTTCTTCCGAAAAGATGTCATGCTGGCCACCGGCACACGATTATTATTAGGGCCCATTGTAGCCTATATTGCCATCATCTTTTTTATGCGGTTTTACGCTCCTTTTGAATCCATTGCGGCACAATCCATAATGATCGTATACGGAGTGCCCTCTGCAGTAAATACAGCTCTTATGGCCGTAGAAATGAATAATCACCCTGAATACGCCACTCAAATAGTAGTCGCTACAACGGCTTTGTCTGCCTTAACAATGCCTCTGATCATTTATGCCGCTTATTACTTATTTCCCTTATAAAAATGTGATAAAACCGAAAAATTTAGGCTACAACGAAACAAGCAAAGACTTGTTTCGCTGTAGCCTTTTCATTTTGTCATAACATATATTTAACGTCTGATCGTTGCTTTTTTCGCCTTCTCATAGAGAGAATAGAAATGGTGAATCGGACCCCAGCCATGACCTAAGTTCTCGGCGTGTAAAATTCCTGTATACACATAGTTCTTAGCATCTTTTACAGATGTAACCAAATCTTTCCCCAGAGCCAAATTAGCCGCTATAGCAGACGACAGAGAACATCCTGTTCCATGCGTGTTTTTTGTATCAAT
>JBHAEC010000036.1:0-27621 GCA_041855385.1 Veillonellaceae bacterium | reverse complement strand
GAACCCCCGATACCGCCGTGAAAGGGCGGTGTCTTAACCGCTTGACCAACGGGCCATGGCTCCCCGAGTAGGACTCGAACCTACGACCGATCGGTTAACAGCCGATTGCTCTACCGACTGAGCTATCGAGGAATAGTAACAAACAGTAGTATATAGCATTTTAAAGTAAATTGCAAGAGGTGAAAGCAAAAAATGTGTAACTTTAGAATTAAAAATAGAATGAAAACGAATGTTTAGCAAATGATTAGACACTCGTTATAGAGCTGTAATAAAGGCCTGCTATACTCATAGCATAGATTCGGAAACACCCTGATTAGAGGGGGAGGACTCACATATCCGCGTTTACGAACTTTTACATAGACACCTTCTCTTTCGAAAAGGTAAGAGACAGGTCGGGTTAACTATTTAGATGATAAGTTGTGTATTTGTAGTGAGAGGTGCAAACATGAAAAAAACATTAAAAGTAGCAGTGGTTTCAGCATTAGCAGTTATGTCTATGGCGACAATCGCATCGGCGGCAGATGTGGTGAAGCAGGAGACTCCGTATAAAGTTCAGACTCCCGTAAGGCAGGAACAGATAAAGCACAATAGAAATGATGATCCCAAAGAGATGGCGAGTCAGCGTGGACAAGGGCGAGAAGCACAGCAAGTACGGGGTGCCAATCCCTTAGATGCAGCTGTGGCGGAAGGTAAAATTACCGGTGAACAGAAAACAAAAATCATGGAAACATTGAAAGAAATCCATGAAAAAAGAATGAAACAAAGAGAAGAGGAAAATAAAAAGGACTTGGAGACATTAGCTAAAAGGAGTGGTGTTTCGAAGGAGGTAATAGAGGAGATTTTCCAGAGACCACATGATGAGAATAGAAGAGGCCCGCAAGGGGCGGGGCCGGAACATCCAAACGGAGCCGGTCAGGCTAAAGGTGGCCCTAGGGGAGCGGAACAGCCTCCTAAGGCGGAGTAGTTCGATTCCATATAGCGAGATCAAATCACCCTTAGTGCCGGTTAGACGAGTTACCCCCAAAAATAAATCTTAAAATAGAATGAAAAAGTAAATTTTTAAAGGGAGGACATTGCCCATGTGTAAATGTCCTCCCTTTTGTTTATTCTTCATTTTTTTCATCTATTCCGCTCATGAGAGCGAAGCGATATTTTTGTGTTACTTGAGGGTATTTAGCTCTGTCGACTTCTCCGGCGAACATAAAAAGCGGCCTGATATAGGTTTCGCGCTTGCCGTAGAGCTGGCGGTAAACGACAAAAGCTTCGCCTGTTTCTGAATGTGTGGCAATATCGGAAACATAGTAGTACATTCCTTTAAAATGCCTGTATAATCCACCGATAATTATCTTTTGCATAAGGCCTCCTATTGGTCTCCATATGTGTTAATACAAGTGGTCAGAGCCTCCCGTACCGCCGCCGCCAGGGTATCTCCGAAGAGAGAAAATGTTCCTGTGTCGGTTAAGATCTCTCCGGAGGGATCGATAGTAAGGATGATGCCGTCCGTGGCGGTACCGGTAGCTTGCTTTCCTGTATGAATGTCCTTTATTCCGCAGTCTATGAGGGCAGCTGTTTTGGCTTCCGTTATAGTAATTAATGCCTTGGCCATAGCGCCATCTGTCAAAGCTTTATTGGTAAAGACGAGAAGATTGATGGTTCCGCAATGGAAGTGACCGTCTTTTTCCTTATAAAAGTAGCCCGAACCGGCTTCGTGAGCCGTTTTGTCGAAACCTGCGGTGACAATTACTTCGATGATTGTATCATCTACCTCCAGGCGACTGTAAATATGCCATTCCATTTTCGCAGCTGTCATGACACCGGTAGAGAAATTTACAGGTACTCCCATGAGAAGCATTTCCTCGCCCATAAATGCCGCAGCAGACCCGCCGGGAAAATCTTTTTCTGTTTCAATTCGAAAGGTGAGTTTTTGATTTCGCACTCCCAAAGTGTGGTGAAATCCGCCATGCAAAGGGCCGGTACTTAAAGAATAGCGTATATCGTCAAAGATTACAGTAATAGATGTGTTGTTAATATGAACGGTTCCGCCGGAAATCAGGGTTTTCGGTGTAGGTACAATCATAGATAAACCTCCTTGTCAGTTGTATCATACTCGTTACCATTTACTGCGGTCAAGTGGATTCCGAAAGGAGCAATAAACCGTAATAAAAGAATCGGAGTCTTCTTTCTTGTGGTATAATAAAAACAGTAATCCGTTCATTATGTGAGGTGAAAATATGGAGTCAATTGTTGAACGTATATTGCTGTTTTTAGAGACGAAAGGACCGGATATGTTATCGGCCTTTATTATATTGATTGTAGGCATGTATTTAGCAAGCTTGTTTAGAAAACTCTCCATACAAATTATGGAGAGATCTCAGTATGATAAAACCGCTATGGGATTTATTTCTCAAACCATATATTACATTATCGTGGTCATTGTTATTATTTCCGCACTAAGTCGCTTAGGAGTCCCCACCAATTCCTTTGTAGCCGCCATAGGTGCTATCGGATTGGCTATCGGATTGGCTTTGCAGGGAAATTTGTCAAACTTTGCATCAGGGATGCTGATTTTGCTCTTTAAACCCTTTAAGGCGGGAGATTATATTGCGGTGCAGGGAGTAGAGGGAACGGTGCGTTCCATTCAAATGTTAAATACGATGATTACATCAAAGGACAATAAGACTATTTTCATTCCCAATTCGGCACTAACTTCTAACAGTGTAACGAATTATACGCATATGCCGACGCGTTTTATCACTATGTATTTTGATATTAATTATGCTAATAATCACCATAAAGCTCTGGAAATTTTAAAAGATATATTTAATGAAGAGAAGAGAATTTTAAATCATAAGACTTTGGAGATGGGCATTCGAGAATTTGGCGAAAATTCGGTTCGCCTTGTGGCGTTCCCCTTGGTAAAAACGGCAGATTATTGGGCTGTATATTACCATGTTATGTCTGAAGTGAAAGATCGATTTGATGAGGCCGGCATAGACATTCCTTATCCGCAGCGCGTGGTATACCTACAAAAAGGACATGAAGTGGAGGAGTCGGAAGACTTGAATAATGGCTTAAAGGCCAATACAAGTATGGAGAAAGGCACAAGCGATAAAAATATAGCGCTACCAAAGTGATGGAGCGGTGTTTAAACATTAAAGTGAGGAAGAGTTAGAGGAGCGGAGTATAGTGAAGAATAAGGTGCAGAGACTGATAAAAGGCTGTGTGCTTATATGTTTACTCGTTTCTTCCGTGTTGGTTTCGGGAGAGGCGGAAGCAAGGCTTTTGTTGGGGAAAAAATGGACAGCCGAAACTTCGAATAAGGTGGATAAATCAAAACCTGTTGTGGGAGCGGAGGCAGCGGTGTTGCTACATGTTGAAACAGGAGAAGTTCTTTTTTCAAAGAATCCCAACAAGTGGATGCATCCTGCCAGTACGACGAAGATTGTAACATTGTTAACAGCTATAGAAAAGAAAATAACGTACTTTGATCAACTGGCGACTATTTCAAAGAGAGCAATAAATACGGAAGAATCTTCTTTGGAATTAAAAGCAGGCGATCAAATTCCCTTACAAGTTTTGCTGGAAGGCATGATGGTGGCCAGCGGAAACGATGCGGCCATTGCAGTGGCGGAAACGGTTAGCGGATCTGTGGAAGCCTTTGTATCGAATATGAACGAGGTAGCAAAAAAAGCCGGAGCGAAGAATAGCAAGTTCAAAAATCCCCACGGACTTACAGAGAAAGGTCATTATACTACAGCGCTTGACCTGGCAAAAATTTCTTCTTATGGCATGAAAATGAAAGCGTTCCGAGATATGGTGGATTTTGATTATTATGAGATACTCTATGAGAATAGAAATCCTGAATGGGTACGAACTACCAATCTTTTTAAACGGAGCGGTTACGAAGGCGTTAACGGACTCAAGACGGGGTATACGGAAGCAGCTGGCGATTGTTTGGTGGCAACGGTTACGAGAGAAGGAGATACTTTGGTACTGGTATTGCTGAATGATGATGATCGCTGGGAGGATGCTCCTAAATTGATGGATTATGGATTTTCTCTTCTTCAAGAAAAGAAGGAAAAAGATTTGGATGAGCTGGGCGCATTGAGGCGAAAGGAGTAGCGTAATGAGTCATTTTTTTGCCTTTTTAAGGCGAATGAAGTTTATTCGCAGATGGGGACTTATGCGAAACACAGAACAGGAGAATATTCAGGAGCACACACTGGAGGTAGCGTTTATCGCTCATAACCTGGCTCTTATCAGAAATGCTCACTTTGGCGGAGCGGTAGATGCCAACCGTGTAGCGGTCCTTGCCATGTATCATGAAGTAAGTGAAATCTTCACCGGAGATATGCCTACGCCGGTAAAATATTTTGCTCCCAGTTTGCGCAGGCTTTATGGGGAAGTGGAAACGGTAGCGCAAAAAAAACTGCTTCATACGCTTCCGAAAGAATTACAAGGAGAGTATAGAGACTTTTTGGTAGAGCCGGAAAAAGATCCACTGTGGCCACTGGTAAAGGCGGCAGATACTTTGTCCGCTTTTATGAAGTGTGTAACGGAAAAAAATGCGGGAAACAACGAGTTCAATGAAGCCTATGTAAGTACGTTGGAGAAACTGAATAGACTGGATTTGCCTGAGGTGGAACTTTTCTTGAAATGGTATATTCCAAGTCTCGGATGCTCTTTAGACAAGCTGAATTATACGGTACAGAAGGAAGAAGAGTATAATGAGGAGACAAGATAAGCTTTCTCGCATGAGATGAGAAAGACAGGATTAATAGCGGGTTAAAATAAAAATGCCTTGGTAGAGTATAAGGGAAAGGCCCTTAACTTTTACCGAGGCATATTTTTTTGTAGAAGTATTTTACAAAAGCGATGATGTATTTGAGACGACTAGGGCTTTTTTGAAAGAATGTGGGCATTCCTGAGGAGGACTTTCTTACCTCTCCAAGAAAAGGCTCGGTGATTAAATCGTTTTTCAAACTCTCGATTGGACAAATGCTCCAGTTCTTCCACCATTAAAAAGGGGTCGACAGCAGCAAATTCTTTTATGTCGGTAACCGGAAGATTTTTGTTATGGGGACAAACTTCTTGGCATATATCGCAACCAAAAATTAGAGGAGATTTTGCTATAATTTTCTCCTCCCAAGAGGCTAAATCTCCCTTTTTTTGTGTCAAATAACTTTTGCAGCGATTGTAAAGAAATCTGCCTGCTCCGATGGCTTGCCCCGGGCAGGAAGCAATACAGCGATTGCATCCTATACATGATTGTTCTAGCGGGCGGCATGGAGGAAGCGATAAGGATGTAAGAATAGTGCCGATTACGAAATAGCTCCCCAGAACAGGGTGAATAAGGCAATGATTTTTACCATAAAAACCGAGTCCGGCTAAATGGGCAATATAGCGATCGGCTAAAGGAGATGTGTCGCAGTGTATTTCAAACTCTTCTTCTGTGAAGGATTGGTTCCGGAGAAAGGAAATAATGCGCTCTAAATAGAGCGGGACAACCAAATGATAATCCATTCCCCATGTATATCGAGCCAAATTAATGGGGCCTTTGGACTCCGCGTAATACGGGAAAAGGCACACGATAGCGCTTTTCGGTTTTTTTAGCGCCGTGTTTCCATGGAGCCTTTCTGCCACTTCGCTATGAGTGAAGGGGCAGGGATTTTCTTCGTATAAGTGGGTGAGAGCAGTGTCGGGAAGAGGCCAAGAGGCTATACCTACGGCACTCAGGCCTATGCTCTGACAGAAAGCAAGTAATCGTTCTTTCATGAACAGCCTCAAATAGTTAAAAATATTGATTTTATGCAGTTAACGTTTTGGACAAACTCCGGGACATATCATAAAAACTTTATGTGGGGCGGAGCTTGTCTTTAGATTGTTATAAGTATAGCAGAAGGCGGAAAAAATGCAAAGAAAGAGTGCGGTGAAGTGGTAAGTGGATGCCTTGTTCATGGATTCATAGAGCAGGGACTTGCCACTTATTTCCAAGAAGGTATTTTACCATCTTGCGGAGAAACAATATGAGACAGAAAAATGCATAGCAATACCGTTTAGTATTACTATGATCGCGTGTGAATGCAATAGGAATGGCGGCATATGAGAAAGGAGTTAGGCCATGCAAGAGAAACGATGGAAGCTCTTGATTAAACCGGGAATTACGGCGATTGTCGGTGCAGGCGGCAAATCGACGGTGCTGCAAAAATTAGCGGAGTATAGCAAGTTGCAGGGAACTCCGACGATGATTACTACGACGACAGAAATGTATGCCAAGCAGATGGAGAAGTGGAATCCCTATATAGGTGAGGATTTTAACGAGGCAATAAGGCATTGTGAAAAACGAATTTTGGAGCAGGGGCAAGCTTCTTGGATTTCCGGAATGGACAGAGAAAAAGCGATAGGGCTCCTTCCGGAATATATTGATGATATTCATAGGGTGTATCCGCATTGGCAAATTTTAGTGGAGGCGGATGGAGCGCGTGAAAAGTGGCTGAAAGCCCCAAAAGAGAGAGAACCGGTAATTCCTTGGTTCACCAATATGACGATTGGAGTTATCAATCTACAGGTGTTGGGAAAACCTATATCCGCTACTCATATTCATAATGTAGATTTGCTAGAATCGCTCCTTGAAAGACCTGAGGGGGCAATCATTACTTCATCTATGCTGGCAAAGCTTGTTACGCATTCGCGAGGACTCTTCCAATATAGTCGCGGAGAGAGGGTTGTATTTTGTACCGGTTATGATACGGTGTCGCACAGAACAATTGACGCATTTTTAGATGCCCTACAAGGAAAATACATTGATAAAATTATTTTGGCTGATGGGCATCAGGAAAGTTGTGAAATAAGACAAATCTTAACATGGGCGTAGGAATTGAGGGCTGAATACATAGAAAAAATAGGAGATAAAAATGAAACCGATCATACTCATTCGCGGAGGAGGAGATATAGCCTCCGGTGTTATATATAGATTGCGACGTGCAGGATTCCCCGTAGTGGTGAATGAGAGTGCTATCCCCACTATGATTCGTCGAGAAGTAAGTTACGGCAATGCTGTTCATATCGGAACGATGATTTTAGAGCGTTTTGTAAGCCGTTATGTTCCTCTGAACGAAATCGGGCAGGTTCTGGAAGAGGGAGACATTCCGGTGGTGACGGAGCCTTATAAAACAGTGCTGGAAATAGTTAAACCGGACATAGTCGTAGATGCTGTTATGGCCGGAAAAAACTTGGGAACAACTGCTGAAGATGCGCCTTTGGTTATTGCCCTTGGCTCCGGATTTTCAGCAGGAAAAGACGTAGATGTGGTGGTAGAAATTATGAGAGGCCACTATTTGGGGCGCCTTGTTTATGAGGGTACGGCTATTTCGGATAGGGGAATACAGAACGAGTTTGGAGGGATTACGAAAGAGCGAATCATATATGCTCCCTGCAGCGGATTGTTTACGGCAAAACGGCATATCGGAGAAGAGGTACAAAAAGGTGAGTGTATCGGACAGGTGGAAAAAAGACCGGTAATAGCAAAAATATCAGGGCGGCTAAGGGGGATTCTTGCTTCCGGACTAATGGTGGCGGAAGGATGTAAGATTGCCGATATTGATGCACGATGTGAAGAGGGGCACTGTTTTTCCATATCCGATAGAGCTCTTTCTGTAGGAGGTGGAGTAATGGAGGCCATATTGGCATGGAGAGAACCTTTTGCGTAGACGTTAAATTTGGATAGCCGCAAGGTGGAGAAAAAGCTTTTGCTTTATATAGATATCACGGATGTACGGACCTGAAAAGTCAGCGAGATAAAAGAGGGGGACTTCGTAATGAAGGCCCCCTTTTTATGCCTTTTTTGTTTTACAGGCTCTTTAAAATAAGGTAAAATGAAAAATAGTATATGGTTGATATTTGCGTGTTTGTGTAGGAGAAAAAATTTATGATGTTTCAGATACAGGGGATAATAGATACTTTCCGCCTGCTGGATATAGTGGATATCTTATTGGTAGCCTGCATTTTATATTATTTATACAAACTTATAAAAGATACTCGCGCCGTAGCCCTATTGAAGGGTTTGGTTGTGCTGGCTTTAATAACGGTGTTGAGCCGTTTTTTAAATTTGCATGTGGTGAATTGGCTGTTGCAACAAAGTATGACAATTATTATGGTTGCATTGCCCGTTGTATTTCAACCGGAACTTCGCCGTGCCCTTGAGCAATTGGGACGCGGGAAAATCTTCAGAAAGGCGTCCGACTTTAGTGAAGCTGAGTTGGAATCCACGGTGGATGAGATTATTGCTTCGGCCAGGGCCATGTCTCGTGATAGAATCGGCGCTCTTATTGTTGTGGAAAGAGAAGTGGGACTAGGAGATTTTATTGATACGGGTATTGCGATTGAGGGTAAAGTGTCTCGTGAGCTGCTGACAAATATCTTCGTTCCCAATACGCCATTACATGACGGTGCAGTGATTATACGTGAAAATCGTGTTATGGCGGCAGGGTGTCTGTTGCCCCTTACATCGGATACTACCCTGAGCACTGAGCTGGGAACGAGGCATAGGGCGGCTATAGGGCTTAGTGAGCAGGCGGATGCAGTTGTATTGGTGGTTAGTGAGGAGACGGGAAAAATCTCCTATGCTTACGGAGGCCATATTTATCGCCATATGCCGGAAGAGAAACTAAAGGAGTCCCTTTTGGCACTGGTTGTAAAGCCAAAGACTGCCCTATCGAGCTTCTGGAAATGGGGTGGCGGAAATGCTTAATTGGAGAAATAATATAACTGCAAAGATTTTGTCTCTCGTGGCGGCTATTTGTTTGTGGGTATATATCATCAATGAAGAAAATCCCGTTACGGAGGTAACCTATAAAATTCCGGTGGCAGTGCAAAATTTGCATACGGAATACTTGGTAGAGAACGTTCCTGAAGAAGTACGTGTTCGCTTAAGGGGGCCAAGAAATTCACTGCTTGCCCTTAATGAGTCGACGATGAAGGCGGTACTGGATTTGCAGGGATTAAAACCCGGACAGCAACAGGTGGAGATCAAGTTTATTCCTCCCAGCTCTATTTATGTCGATAATATGACGCCGAATTTGGCGGATATTATTATAGATGAGTACGCTACCCGAGAGATCCCGGTTGAGTTTAAATCAACGGGACAGGTAGCTAAAGATATGTTGATTAAGGAAGTAAAAGTCAGTCCGCAAACGATTACCGTCACAGGGGCAAAGCGCATTGTAGATCAAGCAAGGAAGGCTATGGTTTCTGCTCAGGTGGGGGATAAAAAAGAATCATTTACGGCTACATCCGCCTTATCCGTGGTAGACGGAAACGGAAGAGAGTTGCAAAATCTTTCCTTATCAGTGCTCCAGGGGCAGGTCGAAGTACAACTGGAGCGGAATAATCTAGAGAAGTCTGCGGGAATTGTCCCCGAAATCATAGGGAATCCACAGGCCGGTTTTGTGGTGGGGAAAATAGAGGTTGAGCCAAAGGAAATAAAGGTATCGGGGTTGGAGCAGGCAGTTCAGGGACTGACAGCAATAAAGACGGTTCCGATTTCTGTAGAGGCTGCGAATACGACAGTTATAGGAGATTACAATTTACAGCTTGTGCAAGGCGTGGTATATGAAGTGCCGGCAGTAAGGGTTACTGTTGAAATTGTGCCTTCTGCAGGGGGACAAAATGCTACGCGTAATTAATCTTAAGGTATCTGTAACAAATAAAGCATCTTTGCAGGAGGTACTTTGCAAAGAATACCCCTTCTTAAGAGGGAAAATAAAAGAAATATTTGTGGCGCGAAAAGCGGTGGATGCACGAAAAAAACCTAATATTTATTTCGTTTATACACTGTTTCTGCGGGTTAAGGATGAGGTAAAAGTCGCAAAACAACTGGAGAGAGAACGGAATATTGCACTGCTTCGGCCTGAAGAGCCGGCACCTATAAAAAAGGGAACCAGGGCCTTGAAATATAGACCGGTGGTTGTCGGATTTGGGCCGGCTGGTATGTTGGCCGCATTATATCTGGCTAAGGAAGGCTATCAGCCCCTTGTATTGGAACGGGGATTTGATGTAGACACGCGTACAGCGGATGTGGCAGAGTTTTGGACGAAAGGCATATATAAGAGAAACTCTAATGTCCAGTTTGGCGAAGGTGGTGCAGGGACTTTTTCCGATGGAAAACTGACAACCCGTGTGACACACCCGCGGCTTCATGAAATTGCCAAGTATTTTGTTCAGTTTGGAGCACCGGAAGAAATTCTGTATAAGCATAAACCTCACGTGGGAACGGACAAACTTCGAAAAATGGTGAAAAATTTGCGCCGGCAAGTTTCTGACTGGGGTGGAGAAATTCGTTTTAACGCTCAGGTAACCGACTTGGAAATTGTTGACGGAAGAGTGCAAGCGGTGATAGTAAACGGAGAGGAACGGATTCCAACAGAGACGGTTCTCATGGGGATTGGACATAGTGCAAGAGACACGTATGAGATGCTTTTTGAACGTCAGGTTGCTATGGAGGCAAAGCCTTTTGCTATTGGAGTTCGTATTGAGCATGATCAACATGTTATCAACGAAAATCAATATGGAGAAGGGTATGAGGACTTGGATCTCGGTGCAGCGGAATATTCCTTGGTATATCATGACAGTGTAACAAGTCGTTCTGCCTACAGCTTTTGTATGTGCCCGGGAGGACTGGTAGTTGCGGGCACTTCCGAAGAGGAACAGGTGGTTACCAATGGGATGAGCCTTTATGCAAGAGACAGCGGTATTGCAAACAGTGCTATCGTGGTTACGGTGGGACCTGAAGATTATGGATATCATCCGCTGGACGGAGTGGCTTTTCAAAGAAAATGGGAACATGCGGCGTTTTTAGCAGGGGGAAAAACCTATAAGGCGCCGATTCAATCGGTAGGGAGTTTTCTATTCCCAGGGGAAACGGTGAAGCTTGGGTTGCATAGCTACCAGCCGGGAGTTGTAGAGGCAGACCTACATACTTGCTTACCCGGTTTCGTAACAGAGGTGCTTGAACGTGCCTTGCCTTATTTCGGGCAGAGAATAAAGGGGTTTGATGATAAACAGGTGTGTATGACTGGTGTAGAAACCAGGACGTCCGCTCCGTTGCGTATAACGAGAAACAAAGATCGGCAGAGCGTGGCTGTTTTGGGATTGTTCCCTATGGGAGAGGGGGCAGGCTATGCCGGAGGAATTATGAGCGCAGCTCTTGATGGTGCAGAAACGGCGATTGCCTTGATGGAAATGGTTGCGCCAAAAGAGAGTGCAAATGGAGGAGAATAAAATGACAAGATTATTCGGTACTGACGGAGTGCGTGGAGCCGTAAATGAAGGGTTAACCCCTGATATAGCTTATCACCTGGGAAGGGTGGCAGCCGCTTATTTCGGAAGAACGAAAAAACGACCTACTTTTCTTATCGGACGAGATACTCGGATTTCCGGGAGTATGCTGGAAAATGCACTGGCAGCAGGAATTTGTTCTGTCGGCGGAGATGTGGTAATTGCCGGTATAGTTCCCACTCCCGCAGTGGCGTATTTGGTGAGAAAGTATCAATGGGACGCGGGAGTGGTTATTTCCGCTTCTCACAATAAATTTAGCGACAATGGTATTAAGTTTTTTGATGGACAAGGATTTAAACTGCCTGATGCGGTAGAGGATGAACTGGAAGAATTGCTTCGTGCCAGTGCCAATGACGAACTTCCAAGACCGACGGGCAAAGATGTGGGAACCGTAGTTTATAATGATCAACTTGCCGGAGAGTACATAAATTTTATCTGCTCTACTGTAGAAGGTAACTTTTCGGGGATGAAGATTGCCTATGACGGCGCAAACGGTGCCGCTTATGAAGTGGGGCCGGCAATCTTGAGACGACTGGGCGCCGAAGTTATAACAATGGGAGTAGATCCCAATGGAGTAAATATTAACGAAGAATGTGGATCTACTCACTTGGAAGGCTTACAAAAACTGGTAAAAGAAACAGGTGCTCATGTGGGGATTGCCAATGACGGTGATGCAGATCGATGCCTTTTGGTAGATGAAACAGGGGAAGCGCTGGACGGAGATCAGATTATGCTTCTCTGTGCCCTTCATTTAAAGGAACAACATAAGTTGAGAGATAATATGATTGTGGCAACTGTTATGAGTAACATCGGGTTTCATAAAGCGGCAAAGGAGCTGGGTATGGAAACATGCTGTACTGCTGTGGGGGATCGCTATGTGTTGGAGCGTATGAAGGAAAGTAACTACTCTATCGGAGGCGAACAATCCGGACATGTTATTTTTCTTGATTACAATACAACAGGAGACGGCCTTCTGACTGCTGTACAAACATTGGCGATTGTGAGAGATCGCAATAGCACTTTATCAGAGATGGCATCGCTCATGACCAGATATCCGCAATTACTTCTTAATGTACAGGTGCAAACTAAAATCGGTTGGGAAGAAAATGTCCTAATTAAAGCAGCTATTGATGCAGGTGAAGAGGAATTGGGAGAAGAAGGGCGAATTTTAGTGCGCGCTTCCGGTACGGAACCGCTAATTCGGGTTATGGCAGAAGGCCCCGATCAGGAACAATTAAACCGCATTTGCAAAATGATTGGGGACTGTATCGGTAATGAGCAAGGCCTTATTGAGTAAGCGGTGTTTGGAATATTATAAAGAGCGGAAATACTTGGGGACAAGATGATTTGTCAATCGTTGACAATGGAGGCGTACTTGACCCTGTTTAGCCTTGTAGCTTATAATATGGGGGATGTGATATCCCTCATATTTTATTTGTGAAGCTTAGTTTGTAATATATAGCGCTATGTATTTGTTTAATATGGGAGATATAAGACAAGATCTGTCGAATCAACATAGAAAGGAGATTCCATAATTCGTAAAGGCGAATAGCGCAGGGACTGCCTGAAGACAGTCGGAGCAGTTGACGAGGAAGAGGAGTATCGAATGTATCAGCGGATGCCTCTCGGCTACCCCGGTCGTGACATGAAGAGCAAAGTCGTTAAGCGATTAACGGACAAAGACTTCATGGGGGATATAAAAGGAGGAATATAACATGTGCGGTATCGTTGGATATATAGGCTTTAAAGACGCGTCACCATTTTTGTTAGACGGTTTAGCCAAATTAGAATATCGGGGATATGATTCTGCCGGTATTGCAATTTTGAATGATAGTACGATTAAAGTACAAAAGAAAATGGGGAGATTGGTAAACTTAGAGACCATGGTAAAGTTAGATCCAAGCCCCGGATTTGTCGGGATCGGACATACTCGTTGGGCCACTCACGGTAGACCTTCGGATATGAACTCCCATCCGCATGCAAGTGAAGCCGGAGATTTTGCGGTCGTTCATAATGGCATCGTGGAGAATTATTTGCCTTTAAAAGAAGAGCTGTTGGCTAAGGGGTACCATTTTAAATCGGAAACAGATACGGAAGTGGTGGTTCATCTCCTGGCTGATTTATATGATGGAGATTTTGAAGGCAGCGTGAGAAAAGTGCTGGCTCGGCTTGAGGGGTCCTATGCAATGGTATTCCTTAGTGCCCATGATCCGGAAACATTGATTTGTACCAAGAAAGACAATCCTTTGATTATCGGACTGGGAAAAGGAGAGAATTTTATTGCTTCTGATATCCCCGCCATTATTAATCATACGAGAGACACCTACATTCTTAATGATGGAGAAGTGGCCATTTTAACAAAGGATGAGGTGCGGGTGACGGATCGCGAGGGAAATCCGATCAACAAAAAGATTTTCCATGTTAATTGGAATGCAGAAGCGGCTGAAAAAGGCGGCTATGAGCACTTTATGTTAAAGGAAATATATGAGCAACCTAAGGCTATTAGAGATACTTTAATGGATCGTATTAGCAAGGATGGTAAAAAGGTTGTTTTCGAGGAGTTGGCATGGGAACCTGCTGATGTGCAATCGATTAACCGCATTTTGATTACAGCATGTGGCACGGCATATCATTCGGGGCTGGTGGCAAAATATTGCATTGAGCAACTTGCCCGTATTCCCGTGGAAGTAGACATCGCTTCGGAATACCGTTATCGTCATCCTTTGACGGATGAAAATACCTTATGCATCGCCATTAGCCAATCGGGGGAAACCAGCGATACTATTGCGGCACTGAAAGAAGCTAAGCGTTTGGGTGCAAGAACTTTGGCAATTACTAATGTTATGGGATCATCCATCTCGCGGGAGTCGGATAAAACGATTTATACATCAGCAGGGCCTGAAATTGCTGTTGCCTCTACAAAGGCATATACGACACAACTGGTAGCGCTGCTTTTATTAGCTGTCCACTTAGGACAGTTAAACGGTAAGCTTAAGCAGGATCAGGCGGAGCAAATTTTGTCGGATATGCAGAAACTGCCGGAACTTTGTCATGAAATTTTTGAATCCGTTGATGATATTAAGGCTTTTGCTCGTTACTACGGGTTTAAAGAAGATGCGTTTTTCCTGGGACGATCCATTGATTATGCAGTGGCTATGGAAGGGGCTCTTAAGCTCAAGGAAATCTCCTACATCCATGCCGAGGCTTATGCCGGAGGGGAATTGAAGCACGGCACATTGGCGCTTATTGAGGAAGGCGTTCCGGTTATTGCCCTTGCCCTTCAAGAATCTGTCAAAGATAAAATGATGAGCAATGTTAAGGAAGTAAAGGCGAGAGATGCCATGGTTATCGGCATAGGCATGAAAGGCGATGACGAACTGGAAAAATATGTGGATCATACCATATTTGTGCCTCGTACAGATAGCTATACCGCACCTATTTTAGCGGTTGTGCCTCTCCAATTACTAGCTTATTATGCGGCTATAACGCGCGGAGCTGATGTAGATAAGCCGAGGAATTTGGCCAAATCGGTAACGGTAGAGTAATCTGATGTGGAACATTTTCCGAGAATAGGAAAGTTAACCGAATGATTTAATACAGGACCATATCCCGATGCCTAAGGGCGTCGGGATATTTTTGTATAAAGTTAAGGTATGCTATAATGTAAAAAGAATTTATTTGATTGGAGGCCTTGTGATGGCAGTTATATTTTCAGGAATTCAACCGAGCGGATCCCTGACATTGGGGAATTATTTGGGAGCGTTACGCAAATTTGTGGAATATCAAGACGAAAATGAGTGCTTTTATTGCATTGTTAATCAGCATGCAATTACAGTACCGCAGGAGCCGTCTTTTTTATATGAAAATACGAGAAATCTTGCCGCTTTGTATCTGGCGGTCGGATTGGATCCCAAAAAAGTGACGCTTTTTGTACAATCTGAGGTGGCAGAGCATGTAAAACTGGGCTGGATTATGACAACCATGAGTTATGTGGGCGAACTGGAACGAATGACGCAATACAAGGATAAAGCACAAAAACGAGGAGAGTCTATTCCTGCAGGGCTTTTAACATATCCACCTCTGATGGCGGCGGATATTTTGTTGTATCAAACAAATTATGTGCCCGTAGGAGATGACCAAAGGCAACATTTGGAGATTACTCGTGATTTGGCACAACGTTTTAATCGCGTGTACGGAGAGGTGTTCACTATCCCTGAAATACATACAGGTTTAGGTGGTGCACGTGTTATGAGTTTGCAGGAACCGACAAAGAAGATGAGCAAATCCGACGAAAATCAGATGGCGACGATCCATCTCTTGGATAAACCGGAAGAGATTGTAAAAAAGATTAAGCGTGCGCAGACGGATTCGGATAATGCGGTTCGTTACGACAAAGACAATAAACCGGGGATTTCCAATTTAATGGGAATATATAATGCCTTGACTAAAAAAAGCTATGAAGAAATTGAGCGCCTATATATGGGAGTGGGTTACGGACACTTTAAAAAAGATGTGGCAGATCTTATTGTGGAAACTATACAGCCTATCCAAGCGCGATACAGTGCATTGGTAAATAGTTCCGAACTGGATACGATTTTAGACGAAGGGGCGCAAAAAGCGAGAGAAACTGCAGAAAAAACATATCGCCAAGTAGAACTTGCTATGGGTCTTTACAGAAAGTAGCGAATGAATCAGGTTTATAGATAGGAAGGCCCTGGAAAAGGGAAAAAATAAAAGGCTGAGGGAAGTATATGGAGACAAAAGATGTAGGAAAATATTTTCCTGCCGGCAGAGTATTATATGCGTATCGAGAGCATGGCTTACTAATTTTGGTTATTCGTATATTTTTTCTCGCCATTGCAGGGGCGGCCCTTTGGTGGTCTATGAAAGAGATAGCCATAAGCGAGAGAATGATAAATTACTGGATTGTCATCTTTTGTTTGTGGCGCATCCATTGTGCCGGAGATGATCTTCTTTTTCTTTGTGAAGAGGGAATCGTTGTAAGGAGAAGGCCAATCAGCGTTTGGGAAACGCTGGATATGTTTTGGGATTCATCGGATTTTTATATTTTTATTTCTTATGAGAAACTCTTCGGTTTCTCGGCTATGTGGGATGAAGTACATATAGGTTCTCCGGAAGAGGGGGGACTTTATATTGTTTCTGTGGATTTACAGTACCTCAAAAATAAGGATAAAAAAAATATCTCCGATTTTATTGAAAAACAAAAACAAAAAGTTTACGGACCGGACCGGCAAAGAAACGGGTATAGCTGAGATTTGAAAAAGACCGGCATATTTAAACGTATTAAATAAATTGCTTGTATAACGCATTTTTGTTAAATAGTTTTTGCATTTAGTAGGAAGGGCAAAATAGAAAGAAAAAAGTGCTTGCTTCTTGATTTAGTTTTGATGTATACTAAATGAGTAGGATTTAGAAATTGAGAAGTATTTAATTTTTTAACCTGCCGATCTTTGTATGGGGGATGCAAAGAGGCAGTATTTTTATGAGGGTAGGAGTCAAGTGATAACATGAGTATGAAAAAGAGTACGAAAAGCAAAATGAAAATGAAAGTATGTTTATGGGCAACAGTTGGTGTATCTCTTATTGCAGGCAATGTCAGTGCATTGGGGGCGGAAGCGATTCAAGAAGGAACAGGGAGTAATGCGGCAGGACCGTATTCCATTGCTATCGGATACGGCACTACCGCTTCCGGAGGCACTTCAAATATTGCAATTGGACGAGAAGCTAATGCGACACTCGCAAGTAATCTTAACACGATGACGGCAATTGCCATAGGGTTGAAAGCAAACTCGACAGGGGTGGGAGCGGTTTCTCTTGGCAGTTCGGCGAGTGCTACTGAAGGGGGAGGAACGGCTGTCGGCCTTTATGCATCGTCTACAGCAGAAAGAGGGACTGCTTTGGGCGACAGAGCAGTAGCGAAGGGTGCTGCTTCTTCTTCTTTAGGTAGCGGCTCTGCGTCCTATAATGCGGCAGCAGTGGCGGTTGGTTCAGGCGCTGTTGCAGGTGTAGCGGGAGAAAGTATAACCGGCTCTATTGCGGTGGGGGGCAACGCTACATCTTTGGGTAATGAAGCCATTGCTATAGGCCGGATGACAGAAGCTCAAAAAGCCGGTGCCGTTGCTGTCGGGAGCCGTTCAAAAGCGGGGCTAACAAGCGTAGCGGTGGGGAGCTCAGCTAATGCTACCGGCTGGAATTCTGCAATTATCGGTAATGGCAGTACATCCGATCAGAATTACGCAGTTATTCTCGGGGCAAGGTCTACTATAACAAAAGGTTTGAGCGGTGCAATCGGTACATCCAATACTGTGAATAACGCAAATACCTATGTAATGGGTAATAGCATCGTAACAACTCAAAATAACAGCGTTGTTTTGGGTAATGCATCTGCAGACCGTGCGGCGACAGCAGAGACAACAGCTACGGTAAACGGTTTGACCTATAGCGGTTTTGCCGGAGTAGGGTCTGTAGCCAATGGAGTGTTGAGTGTTGGTGCGGCAGGAAAAGAACGTCAAGTTATTAATGTGGCGTCGGGGCAGATTTCGGCAACATCTACAGATGCCATTAACGGATCGCAACTATATGCAACCAATAATATTCTCGGTAATGTAGGAAAGACTACAGTTGCAGCACTTGGCGGTAACGCTGCTATCGATGCAGACGGTATGATTACTATGAGTGATGTAGGAGGAACCGGAACGACTACCGTTCACGATGCTATTGGGGCCAATAAAGCAGCAATTGATACGAATACGGCAGCAATTGCAACTAATACGGCAGCAATTGCAACTAATACAGCGGGAATTGCAACAAATGCGAATGCTATTGCCGCAAATACGAGTGCAATTTCCGCATTGAGTGGCAGCTTATCCGGCTTTGAAGGGCGTATGAATAAGGTCGGAGCAGGTGCGGCAGCTCTTGCAGCGCTACATCCGCTTGATTTTGATTCTGATGACAAGCTTACTGTGGCAGCAGGGTTCGGAAACTATAAAAATGCTAATTCTCTTGCTATAGGGGCATTTTATCGCCCTAATGAGGATACTATGTTTAGTGTAGCCGGCTCTATGGGGAACGGAGAGAATATGATTAATGCAGGAGTAAGCTTTAAATTCGGAAGTAAGAATGACATTCCGTCTTCTAAAGCGGAACTTGCAAAAGAAGTGATTGAGTTAAGAGAAAAGAATCAAGCGTTAAGTGAGCGCTTAGAAGAAATTGAAAATAAGATGAATGCTTTGATGGCTGCGGTTGCACAAGGATAAGCATAAGGACTTAAAAATCCCATGGGAAAAGATTTCCTGTGGGATTTTTTATGAATTAAAAATTTTTTTATTTTAGGACTTTACTTTGCTAAAGCAATAAAGTATAATAGTGCCATGTTTTAAACCAAATGAGAAAAGGAGGAGCCAACATGAAGAAATGGTTGAGGTTGACATGTATCGGTGCGGTTTTGCTGGGGCTATTAGTTAGCGGTTGTGGTAGTAGTGAGAGGTCGACAAGCCATGTAAATAAAGCCGGTGGAAAGAAAATCGTTATCGGTTTAGATGATAACTATCCGCCTGTAGGATTTAAAGATTCATCGGGGAATTTGGTTGGCTCCGATATAGACATGGCAAAAGAGGCGGCTAAGCGGTTAGGCGTAGATGTGGAATTTAAATCCATTGATTGGGCTGCGAAAGAAGTGGAACTTAAAAGCGGTAAGGTTGATGCAATTTGGAACGGATTGACATGGACCAAGGAGAGAGAAAAAAATATTCTTTTTACCAATCCGTATCAGAAAGGTGCACAGGTTATCGTAGTTCTTTCTTCCAATAAAAGCGTGTCCGATAAAAATGATTTAGCAGGCAAGAAGGTAGGCATTCAGGAAGGAAGTTCTGCCGAAGAGTCTTTAAAAAGGGATTCTTCTCTCAGCAATAGTTTGGGACAGCTAAAAAAATATCCGGATATGGTTTCCGTATTTATGGATTTAAAGGCGGGTAGAATAGATGCAGCTCTTGTTGACGAGATTATTTCCCGATATTATCTGAAAAATGAGCAATCCCAATATATTATTATGCCGTCAGGCTTTAAAGAGGAAGTGGTTGCTGTCGGCGTAGCTCTTGAAAATAAGGAGCTTAGGGATAAGCTGAATAAAATATTAGGGGATATGTATAGAGACGGAACAACAAAGAAGATAATGGAAAAATGGTTTGGTGCAGATATATCTTTGCCACCGCCGAAGTAATAAAAACATTTTGTTGTAAGACCTTAATTTGATACAATAAAAAAGTTAGTAAAGAAGGGTGCGATAAGTTATGAAAATAAAAAAATGGTTAGTTTTCGGTTTGGCGGTAACGGTGGTAACGGCATTATTGTCAGGTTGTGGAAAAGAGGAAAAGAAAAGAGAGGCACCTGCTCAATTGCCTAAGAAAATAGTTATCGGTTTGGATGATAATTTCCCCCCTATGGGATTCAAAGACAAGGATGGAAAGCTTGTAGGGTTTGATATTGATCTTGCGAAAGAAACGGCAAAGCGCCTCGGAGTAGAGGTAGAGTTTAAACCTATCGAGTGGGCCAGCAAGGAAGCGGAGCTAAGCAGTAAGCGTGTAGATGCTCTGTGGAACGGACTTACTATTACAGAAGAGAGAAAGAAAAAAATCGGATTCTCTAAACCATACATGAGTAATAATCAGATCATCATTGTAAAAAGCGACTCATCTATTGTTAAGAAGGCCGACTTGGCGGGCAAGACAGTGGCAATTCAAGACGGAAGTACAGCTGTTTCGGCAGTAGAAAAAGACCAAAATACTCTTAAATCTTTTAAGGCGTTGAAAAAATATGGTGATAATATTACAGCTCTTATGGATGTAGAAGTAGGGCGTGCTGATGCAATTGTTGTGGATAGTATTGTAGGTCGCTACTATATTTCTCAAAAGCCCGGTGTGTTCCGCGTGCTTGAAGAAGATTTTGGAGATGAACAATTCGGCGTCGGATTTCGCAAAGAAGACACTTTGTTGATAAATAAGGTGAATGAAACTTTGGATGAAATGAAGAAGGATGGAACCGCGGCGAAGATCTCCGAGAAATGGTTTGGTAAGGATATTATTTTTAAAAATTAAGAGATATAAAGGTAAAGGACTATAGGGCGAATTCATTGCTTTATAGCCCTTTACCTTGTGTAGAGAGGATTATACAGTATGGAGTATGTGTTAGGGATTATACCCTCTATAGCGGAGGGGTTACATGTGACGGTAGCCATCTTCGTTTTTACGTTGGTATTTTCATTGCCTTTAGGCGTCTTGTTGGCTTTGGTTAGAATTTCTTCTTTTGTGCCGGCGGCAAAACTTTCGGAAGGCTTTATTTACCTTATGAGAGGAACGCCGTTAATGTTGCAGATTTTGTTTATCTATTACGGGCTCCCCTTTATTCCCTATGTGGGTATTGAACTTACCGATTATCCTGCAGCCATTATAGCTTTTGTGCTGAACTATATGGCCTATTTTGCGGAGATTTTCCGTGGCGGGATTCAGTCTATTCCCAAAGGGCAGTATGAGGGGGCTAAGGTATTGGGATTTACCTATGTGCAAACGATGAAACGGATTATATTGCCTCAGGTTATTAAGCGAGTTCTTCCTCCGGTGGCTAATGAGACGATAACGCTATTGAAGGACACCTCTCTGGTATATATCTTGGCTATGAATGATGTGCTTCGCATTACGCGTTCCATCGTGCAAAGAGACTTTGATACATCTGCTTTTATAGTGGCAGGTATTTTCTATTTGCTTATGACATTCGTGTTAACAAAGATTTTTAGCCGCTTGGAAAGCAAGTATGCCGTATACGATGAGTAGTGGATAAAGAAGAGTGCGAGGTAATTATGAAATTCATTCAAATGGAAAATATTGAAAAAAGTTTTGACGGGGCTCCCGTATTGCGGGATGTGTCTCTTTATATGGATAAGGGAGAAGTCGTGTCCATTATAGGACCGTCGGGATCCGGCAAATCTACATTTTTGAGATGCTTGTGTCAGCTTGAAACTATTGATAGAGGGAATATTTCCGTTGAGGGAGCCTATTTGGCAAAAACGGAGGGACCGGGACGAGCGGTTTATGTTCGGGAAGAGGAGGCGAGAAATATCTGTCTTCGCATGGGAATGGTTTTTCAACAGTTCAATCTGTTTCCTCATATGACGGTTTTGGAAAATATTATGGCGGCTCCGAAAATGGTAAAAAACATGAGAGAAGAGGAAATTTTGCCTGTGGCAAAGCAACTTTTAGAAAAAGTGGGTCTGTGGAATAAAAAAGATGTGTATCCTTCCAGGCTTTCGGGGGGGCAAAAACAACGAGTGGCCATAGCTAGAGCATTGGCAATGAATCCGGACATTATGCTCTTCGACGAACCTACATCCGCCCTGGATCCGGAGCTCACAGGTGAGGTATTGCGAACCATTCATCAATTGGCAGACGAACGAATGACGATGATTATAGTTACTCATGAAATGGCTTTTGCCAGGGAAGTGGCGGATCGAGTTTTATTTATGAGCGATGGCGTTATTCAGGAAGAAGGTCCGGCATCGGAATTGTTTGCTAATCCCAAGTCTCCGAGAACGAAAGCGTTTTTGGACTCAATGTTATAGAAGACGATTAAAAAGGCCTGTTTTTGAAGCAGGCCTTTTTGATTGTGCTATAATAAAAGCAAAGATTTCTGAGTTGAAGCAAGAGGTAAAGGCCTATGTCAAAAATAAAAAAAATTGAGATGGTTTCTAAAAAAGTCGTAGACTTAAAGGCGTTGAAAAAGATAGTTGTGAAGGGCGGACGTTTTGTAATCTGCTGTGTATCTGTAATGGGATGTATGTTCATGAGCACTCATGCGGCATTGCCCTATGAAGGAGATTCAGTTAAGGGAGAATGGCCTGTACCTCCGCAGGAGCATACATTTTTACTAACTGAAAGAGAAGGGCAGCAAGCGCTACCGTTGCCTTACAGAAAATATGAGACCTTTTTGCCTACTATTGTAACGGACTCCAACTTGGGAATCCGCTTTGCCGTGCCGTTTCGTGCATCGGGTGTGGCTTACTCAGAGGTAGTAGAGGAAAACTCGGACAATACGGAAGGATATGTGTTTTATATTCCCTATGCCCCTCAAAAGGCACTGAAGGGCACATATTTTTTTACCGTATCCCGTACCGACAATAAGCCAACGGACGGTTCGACACAGGAGCACTGGAACACTACATGGTACGACGAGCCGATCAAAGGGATGACGAAAGAACAATTTCTTTTTATATGGAAAAGCAGGGATAATGAGGACGGATTATTGGATGATGCAGATGGAGACCTATATGAAAAAGATAAAGCCATTTCCGCTTATTGGTCGAAAATAAAAACTCTTGATTCAAAAGTTAAGGAGAAAAGAAAAGGATACGTCTTATTATCTGAAATAGTTTTTACAGATCAGCCTACAAAGAAATTCATTGTCAGAATGGAGTATCCGGAGGAGTTGGATAAACAGATGGAGTATCTATTCAGTACTTCGGTGATTCCCTTTATCAGCCCGTCAGAGAAAATGCCTGAAGGAACAATTGTCGCTTTTGATAAGCATATTTCTTTGAGGGTACCTAAAAACTTTTCCGTTCAAGGGAGAGAGGAAGAAGAAATGTATATAAGGGGAGAAGGAGTTTCGTGGTGGATAAGGCGCTTCCGCCCATCCATGGAAATCCCCAACTTCTCCGATGCCACATATTTAATGCAACAAATAACAGGTGATCAGTATGTAAAAAATTTGGCTTATAAAGATAAAGCAATCATACAGGGCTATCATGCACGGATAGATGATGGGCAAATAGGTCATGTTGTATATGGCGAGGAAAAGGAAGGATTTTTCTCGGGGGAAAAACAACCTTTTGTGGCATATATCGCTATGCTGCCGGATTTTTCTATTCTTGTATCATATATACGCTATGAAAAGAATAAAGAAAATGATATTGCTTTGTACGAAAAAATAGCGAGGAGTGTTTTGCTTCCCCATAAAACACTTGAAAAGGGAAAGGTAACTCGATTATAAGGTCGAAGACCCGGGAGGATAAAAAGAAGGAGTTTAGGGTTTACAGATAGAACTTAATACATAAGAAGTGTTTTATATGTAGAGGTGTTCAGCCGTATCTATTCAGAAGGGACTGTGATGTAAGGTGATTGCCTCTGATTGTAGCGGCACATGTCTGTAGTAAGGAGGAAGAGTTATGGAAAGATACAAAAATATAATGGTTCCCATTGACGGCTCGGATAACTCTAAGAGAGCTTTGAAACATGCTGTTGAGCTGGCAAAGGCTTTCGGTGCGGAAGTAACCTTGGTGTATGTTGCCAATATTATTTCTGCTATTTCCAGCTTTGATCAAACGCCAATCAGCGGTGGATACGTGTCGGAACAAATTGCTGCAGATATGGAAGAAACAGGAAAAGAAGTATTGAAGGAATTTATGGATGAAGTTCCCGATACTGTGAGCGTTAAGACCGTATTTGAGGTTGGTTCTCCGGGACCCGCTATTTTGGCAGTTGCAAAAAAACATGATACAGACCTCATTGTTATGGGTAGTAGAGGCTTAGGACCATTTAAAGGAATCTTTATGGGGAGCGTGAGTAGCTATATCGTTAGTCACTGCACAACTCCAGTGCTTATTGTAAAATAAAGACCGTTAAAGGCTCTGCTCGGCGGGCAGGGCCTTTTTCTTGCCGGCCTAAAAGGGAGGAAGAATGGATAGAAAAGTTTACTCGTGGCTGATGAAGGAATGGCCAATATGGAAAGAAAAAGAATGGATTACAGATAAGGGAAAAAGGGAGCTTAGGGCACATTATGAGGAACCTATAAGGCCCAAAGGGCCGTCGGCATTAAGACTGTTCGTTATTGCCTTGGGGCTTGGTCTTGTACTGCTGGGGGTATTTTTAATCTTGGCGGGGGAATGGTATAGCTTTTCTCCTAACGGAAGAGCAGATTGGGCTATGTTTTTCCTTGCCTTGTCCTTAGCCATTGTGGGGCTGGCTATATGGAAAGCACCTAGGGGATCGGCAGTGGCTGAACTCTCTTCGTTGCAATTCTTTTTATTTGTCGGGCTTACTGCTTTTCTCGTGGGAGATTCTTATTATGTGGAGGACTCCGGAGGGCTTTATTTGTTAGCTACTATGGGGTTCGGCCTGGTGGCAGCTTACCTGTTGGCCTCAATGGCGACGCTCTTGTTGTATTTAGCGGGAGTGGTGATTTGGAGTTTTACCGCTAATGCGCTCTATTTCCCGGGGGGCGCGGAGCTGGGCTGGCTGCTCTTGTTTTTTGCTCTTCCTCTGTTTGTAATTTGCATTAATCAAGCCGGAGGAGAAATAAAAAGAATAACAGCTTTATCGTGGATGTTTCTCATCGCTCTTTTCTCTGTATTTTTTTGTACCCTCCAGTCTTATGATTCTGTTATTTCACTTATCTATATTTCTGCTTTTTCTACCATTCTTTTCTTGGCGGGGCAGCTTTGGTCGGAAAACACCTTTTTTGCATATCCTTTGCGTTGGATTGGAACGATCGGAAGTATATATGTGGCATTTAAGGGAAGTTTTTCCATCACATGGCTAAGTATCAATGCTATACCTTCCTTGCATTTAGTTGGAGTGACATTGGCGTTCCTGCTCATTGTGTTTTCGAGTTTTGTGTTTTATCGAGCATTGGAGAGAAAAAAATACGAAGGAGTGCTCATTGGACTTGGTCCTATTATGACAGGGTTATGTAGCTTTTTGGTTCGCATGGATATACCTGTAGCTACCGTTACATTGATATTTGTCATATACGTTATCGTATTGGCTGTTTCGGTTATCCTTCAAGGATCGGTTAAGCAAAATATTACTATGATTAACGCAGGCCTCGTATTTTTGTTGCTTCTCGTTATTGCTCGGCTGTTTGATACGGAGTTTACATTTTTTGAGAGAGGATTTTCTTTTATTGCGGTAGGCTCGCTCCTTATTGTCTTAAACGGACTTTATATGTGGAATAAGAAAAGACGGACGGAAGCAGTATTAAAAGAGCGCAGGAAGCAAAGAGAACGGTCGGAGATTGTAAAGGAGGACGTTTTTGCCTCTGAAGAAGAGGATCCGGCGGAAGGCGGAGATCTTCTGCTGACAGAGGAGGTCTCCGTAGATCCGGCAAAGTCCGATACGAAGGAGCCCGATACGGTGCAAGAGGAGGTGAGCCGTCATGGCAAATAAGGGAAGTGTCAGATGGATCATCTTTGTAATCGTTGCTATCCTGTCGGTGAGTCTTTTAATATTTTTGAAAAACCGTCATGATCAAATTTTATATGGCGGGATGGAGTTTCAGTGGCCGGTTAGGTTAAAGGAAACCGTATCATGGCTTCCTAAAGATTATTTAGAAGTAGATTTTTTAAATACGCAGGCAAAATGGGTTGATTCAAAAGAAGCACAAGCCCCTCGCCCAAACGAAACGGTATATATTTCTTTAGGTGTAGAACCGTCGGGATTGCTGTTTATTAAAGGAGCTTCGTCTTCTGTTCCCGCAGAAGGCCTGTATATGAGGGCAAAAACAGTCATGTATAAGGATGGAATTGTATATTTTTCTGTTCCATTTAATCGTGTGAAGATTGACGTGAAGAAGGTAAATCCTGCATTTTACACAAATTATCAACCGGAGTTAATTGCGACTTTGAAGCTACGAGAGGGTAGAGGTGTTGTGACGGGTATTTATGCAAAAGGAGTGGCATTAACAGTAGCAGAGCCGGAAACAGAGAAAAACACCGATGAAAAGAAGGAGTCGAATTCAGGTTCGCAATGAGTAGAAGGAGAAACGCGAAGGCATTATTAGGAGGATGGCCGGTGAATAAAGTAGAGATGGAGAAAATAGGATCTTGTGAACATTGTAGTATTGCAGAAGGACATGATGACGGGACTTGTATGATGCAACATATGACATTATCACTGGAAACGGTGCAATTGACAGCGGAACTTTTTAAAGTGTTGGGAGATACGACAAGGTTGAGAATTCTTCACGCTTTGATGGGCGGAGAAATGTGCGTATGGGAAATTGCCGAGGCTATGGGCATGGGGCAGTCTGCCATATCGCACCAGTTGCGAATTCTGAGGCAGACTCGTCTGGTTCGATTTAGAAAAGAAGGAAAGGTTGTTTATTACTCTCTTAATGATGATCATGTGGTAACACTGCTTTGCCAAGGGGTAGAGCATGTTTCGCACAGTTAAGAAAAGGAGATTTCCATGAAGAATGTACTAACTATTGCGGGGTCAGACTCTTCCGGAGGCGCCGGAATTCAGGCGGATATGAAAACTTTTTGTGCTCATCAGTGCTATGCTATGAGTGTTATCACAGCTATTACGGCACAAAATACACAGGGTGTAACAGATATTATGGATTGCACGCCACAAATAATTGAGGCACAAATTAATGCGGTTTTTGATGATATTCAAGTGGATGCAGTAAAAATCGGTATGGTTTCGGTCCCTGAAACGATAAAAGTGATTGCCGATCGTCTTAGGCATTATAAGGCATCTCCTGTTGTGGTTGATCCTGTTATGGTTTCCAAAAGCGGATACCATCTTCTTAAACCTGAAGCAAAAGAGGCCTTGATCGAAGAATTATTACCCTTAGCTAGTGTTATTACCCCAAATATTCCTGAGGCGGAAGTACTGGTTGGCAGGGAGATTAAAACACTAAAAGATATGGAGGATGCGTGCATGGTTCTCCATAAAAAAGGGGTGCGAACTATCTTTTTAAAGGGAGGGCACCGTGCGGAGGATGCAACGGACATTCTCTTTGACGGAACGGAGTTTCACAGATTTGTATCGCAACGAATTGATACAAAAAACACGCATGGAACAGGATGTTCTCTGTCGTCTGCTATAGCGGCTAATTTGGCTCTGGGGAAAGATTTGGTTACATCTGTAAAAGATGCTAAGAACTATGTGTATACGGGAATTTTACACGCCGAGAACTTAGGTCATGGCTGGGGCCCGATTCACCATTTCTATTCTCTCTATGAGAAGGCGAAAAAAGCAACGATCAGTCGTTAAATATATGTTATGACAAAATGAAAAGGCTACAGCGAAACAAGTTTTTGCTTGTTTCGCTGTAGCCTAAATTTTTGGTTTTATCACATTTTTATAAGGGAAATAAGTAATAAGCGGCATAAATGACCAGAGGCATTGTTAAGGCAGACAAAGCCGTTGTAGCGACTACTATTTGAGTGGCGTATTCAGGGTGATTATTCATTTCTACGGCCATAAGAGCTGTATT
>JBHAEC010000035.1:0-5936 GCA_041855385.1 Veillonellaceae bacterium | reverse complement strand
CCAGCGTTCGTCCTGAGCCAGGATCAAACTCTCCAAGATATCTTGGAGCTATTTGAATAGCTCATTTGTTTTGTTTCTTTGTCCTGCCAATTCCTTGGCTGTTATTGGTTGGTTTCATTCCTGAAACCCGCACTCTGGCTATGTTCATGTTTCCATGATTACCTTTACATTGTTCAGTTTTCAAAGATCCGCCGGGCATAACCCCTAGCGACTTTGTATAGTCTATCAGTTTTCATAGCTCTTGTCAAATAAAATCTTATCCTCGATCAAAAACTACTTATCGATCAAAAACTACTTATCAACTGTCAGGTTATGACGACTTTGTAAGTATATCAATCTTAAAAAATCTTGTCAACACTCTTCGGTAAGAAATATTTATGTTTTTTTATTCTATCCATTTTTTCTGAAGCGTTTGGTATGTTCCGTCAGCCTTGATTTCTTCTAGGGCTTTTTGAACTTTGGCATATAATTCCTTTTTCTCTTTAGAAAAGGCTAATCCCATGGTTTGTTTTTGAATCGGCTCTTCCACCATCTTTGCATTACTGTCTGCTGTTGTTTTTAGATAATGCTTCCCTACCGGAATTGCTGTAATAACAGCATCTGCTCCTTTTTGCTTTAATTCCAGCAAAGCCTCGGAATTATGATCAAATTCTCTAATAACGGCATTAGGAATTTTATGTGCTGCCACAGATCCCGTTGTCCCCATTTGAACAGCAATCTTTTTACCCTTTAAATCGTCTACGCTCTTTACGTCGTTAATAGTATCTGCCACCAAGATTCCAAGACCGGAGTCGTAGTAAGGAATAAAATCCACTCTCTCTTTTCTTTCTTCCGTAATTACCATACCGGATGCAATCATATCAATCTCTCCCGAATTTATGGCCGGGATAAGACCGTCAAAGGGAATATTATGTATTTCCACTTTCATGCCCAGGCGCTTTCCAATCTCTCTGGATAAATCCATATCAAATCCGGAGTAATCTTTCGTACCGTTTTTTTCTTCTATAAACTCAAAGGGCACATATGTAGCGTTAGTCCCCACCTTTAACACACTACTTGATGCCTCCTTTTTGTTCGTTTCCTCTTTACCACCTATACAGCCGGCAAATCCTATCGCTATCACTGCGGGTATCATCGCTAGAACTAATGCTTTTTTCCACTTCATCTTACATTCTCCCTCTCTTTTTTCTCAAATAAATTTATATATATTCCTAATTTATGCATAACTATACACCTCCTTTATATAAAAGTCAACTGTTTTATAAGAATATTTTTTCTGTAATCAAAAAGTTTCCGGCGAAGAGTTCGCTTCTACTTTTTATTACCTCTTCTAAGGGCCTAGTACCTTACTTTTCATCTTTGTAAATGCACATGTAAAAAAACTGTAATGGATACATTGACTAATATATCCATTACAGCCTCTTATTGTATTATCTTTAGTTTTATATGATAAAACCTCTCTACGCCTTATGAGTAATTTGCTGCCCTCTTTCTCCCTTGCGTTCCTTCCAAAGTACCCAAAGAGATGTGGCCACACAAATAGAGGAATATGCACCACTTAAAAAGCCTATAATCATAACTAAAGCAAAGTTTTTAGTTGTATCTCCGCCGAAGAAATATAAAGAGCAACACGCAAACATAACCGTTAACAGAGTATACATACTGCGATGAATACTCTGCGCTATGCTCGCATTTGCCAGGTCTTTAAACGTATCACTTCTCTTATGAGTCCTGGTATTCTCACGAATACGGTCGAAAATAACTACGGACTCATTCATAGAATAACCGATAACTGTGAGAATTGCCGCCAAGAAGGATGAGTCAATTTCTAAATGAAAGAAGGAGAAAATTCCCAGCACCCACAACAAATCGTGACAAATCGCCGCCAAGGAAGACAGAGCGATCTTGTATTCAAACCGATAAGAAATATATAATGCCAAGGCAATAAAAGCAACCGCCAAATTCAATATAGCATTTTTAGTTACTTCCGATCCGATTACTGCTCCAACGGTTTCTATACGTTTTACTTCATTTGGTCCTACATCCTTTGTAATCGCCTCCGCAATAGCCTGACTTTCTGTACTTTCAAGATTTCTCGTTCTTATAATAACATCTTTACCCGTTTCCGCCGTTGTTTCTCCGGAAAGCTGGATCACGCTATTTTCCAAACCGAAGCTCTTTAAAGACTCGCGAACCTGGGACACCTGTACATCTTGCTGAAAGCGAAGTTCCATAATGGATCCGCCTGTGTAGTCAATCCCCAAATTAAATCCATTCATAACCATGGAAACAATGCTCAAAATAACAGCCAAGGCGGAAATGGCGAACCAGATGCGATGGTGTTTAATTACGTCAAATCTCATCCCAGTTTTCCTCCTTTACCTGCTACCACTTTCGGAGAGACATTGGAGCCATACCAGAACGGATGATCTGTAAACTGACACTCAATCAGCATTCGTAGCAATGTACGGCTTACGGTAATGGCGGTAAACATACTTACCACAACCCCCAATGCCAAAGTAATGGCAAATCCTTTTACCGGCCCGGATCCCAACAACATTAAAATAAGGGCCGTAATCATAACAGAAGTATTGGCATCAAAAATTGTCGTAAAAGCACGTTTAAAACCAGCTTCCATAGAACTTCTCATTGTCTTTCCAAGCAATACCTCTTCTTTGAAGCGCTCAAATATAAGAATATTTGCATCCACAGCAACCCCCATAGAGAGGATAATACCTGCAATACCGGGTAGAGTAAGCGTTGCGTTAAGCACTAATGGGCCAAGCAACACCAAAAGGAGCATTACATATATAAGTAATGCCAAAGTTGCCACAAAACCGGAAAAACGATATAAGACAAGCATGAACAAAACAATCAATCCAATGCCGACAGAAAAGGCCACAACTGACTTATCTTTGGAATCTTGTCCTAAAGTAGGGCCTACGGTGCGAACCTCCATTACCTTTACTTTTACAGGTAGTGCACCGGAGCGAAGCAGTATTGCCAGCTGTTTTGCTTCATCTAAAGTTTTACTTCCCGTAATAACTGCCTGTCCTCCGGTAATCGCTTCATTAACTACGGGATTGGTAAGAATCTCACCGTCTAAATAGATTCCAATGTGCCTTCCGATATTAGCCATAGTTAGTTCCGCAAATTTTTTCGCTCCCTCATCGGTAAAGGTAATACCAACCATGTACGAATTATTTTGACCAATCTGTTCCTTTGCATCCTTTAAATCATTACCCGTTAGAGCAACACGACCGGACTCGTCCTTGAACTCCATAACTGCGGTTTTGCCCACCGTTTCAATGGCTTTTTGAGGGTCTTTTTCTCCCGGCAGTTCAATAATGATTCTTTTAAATCCTTCACGTTGAATAATAGGTTCCGTCAAACCCATTTCATTAATACGGCGTTCCATGATTTTGATTACACGTTCTACCGCATCATCTGTTACTTTGTTCTCTTCTGTATCTTCCGCTTCCAGCACAATATGCGTGCCCCCTTGTAAATCCAGCCCTTGTTTAATTGATGTTGCCAAATCGACAATGAAGTAAGAAAAAATACCGAGAATACATAAAACAGCAATAAAAAACTTTACTATCGCCTTACTTTGCAAGGAAATTCCTCCTTTTAGAAATCCGCCTCTTCACATTTTATGAGTCGACGCTCTGTAATAATTGCCTTCACGCGCTTATCATGAGGCTCTACGGGAACATACTCGGGGGTAATGAGTGCCTCCCATGTAATTCCCACCAGACAATCCGTATTGGTAGTGGCTAAAAATCGATCATAGTATCCGGCGCCCATCCCCAGTCGACCGCCCCAACGGTCAAATGCCACTCCGGGAACAAGTACCATATCAATAGACTCCGGTGAAACTGTCTCATATGGTTCTTTAGGCATGCGAATCCCATACGTCCCCAAAACAACAGCCGAAAGATCCTCAATGCGAGCAGCCACCATAACGCCGGGCTTTTCCGTGCACACAGGAACGCCTACAATTTTGCCTTCTTGCAAGGCTCTCTTTATTATTTCATCAACAGAGGGCTCCCCGTCCATAGCCAAGTAGGTCATAATCACTTTGGCTTTTTTGTAATCATCCCAAGCCAACAGTCTCTTCGTTATCCGAGTACTCCCCTGTGAAACAAAATCGCGAGTTAATGCGCCACGTTTAGCCTTATTAACTAAACGTAGCGCCTTTTTTCTATCCTTACTATTTTGCATCTTTCTGACCGGTTAATACGCGAGCTACACTGCTCCGTGAAACCTTAATTTCCACTTTTTCCGCTACTTGCAACATCATGTATTCCTCAGTCAAGGAATTAATAGTGCCATAAATGCCTCCAATGGTCACTATCTTTTGCCCTTTTTTCAAACTATTCAACATTTCTTCCCGTTGCTTCTGTTCCTTGCGTTGCGGTTTGTACAAAATAAAGTAAAAAATCACCACCATTAACAGAATAGGCCATGTTGTTTCAAAGATTTGTCGAAGTCCTTCCGGCATGTTTCCACCTCCTAAAATTTATCCTTTCAATCACTATATTATATTCCTTACTACCCCTCAATTTCAAGGGATGGGTCAGGATTGATATCCTTCCCAAAATTCCTCCCTAAAAGCTACAAATCGATCTTCCAAAATAGCGTTTCTCATATCATGCATAAATCGAAGTAGAAAATACAGATTATGATAACTTACCAATCGATAAGCAAACATCTCTTCCGCCTTAAAAAGGTGACGAATATAAGCTCTGCTATACTTTTGACAAGCATAACAGCCACATCCATCCTCAATGGGGCCCCAGTCTCTTGCAAAAGTAGCATTTTTGACAGTCAAACGTCCTTTTCTCGTCATGGCCATACCATTTCTTGCCACTCGAGTCGGAAACACACAGTCAAACATATCTATGCCGCGAGCCACACCCTCCACTAAACAGTCAGGCGTTCCTACTCCCATAAGATACCTAGCCTTATGAGTAGGTAAATACAAAGTTGTACTGTCTAAAATCTCATACATCATGTCATGAGGCTCTCCCACGGATAGTCCGCCGATGCTATAGCCGTCAAAATCAAGAGAAACCAGCTCTTTTGCACTTCGTTCGCGCAAGTCCTTGTACATCCCTCCTTGTACAATGCCAAACATGCCCTGCGTTTTTGTCTGTAAGGCCTCTTTACATCTTTCTGCCCATCGGGTCGTCCGTGCCGTAGATTGTTTGGCGTAATCATAATCTGCAGGATAGGGAATACATTCATCAAAGGCCATAATAATGTCGGCCCCCAGTTGTTCTTGTACCTTCGTCGCCACTTCCGGAGATAAAAATTGCCTGGATCCGTCAATGTGAGATCTAAACTGAACGCCCTCTTCCGTAATTTTTCTCAAGTCCCCCAAGCTAAATACTTGAAATCCGCCACTGTCTGTCAGTATACCTCGCTCCCAATTCATAAAGCGGTGAAGGCCTCCCGCTTCCTCCACCAAGTCTGCTCCGGGACGCAAAAACAGATGATACGTATTGCTCAAAATAACTTGAGCCCCCATCTCTTTTAACTCTTCCGGGGACAGCGTTTTTACCGTCGCCTGCGTGCCAACCGGCATAAACATAGGAGTTTTAAAGGTGCCATGAGGCGTATGAAGAGTTCCTGCTCTCGCACCTGTGTGAGGGCATTGTTTTTCTAATTCATAAGTAATTACTGCCAAAGGATTTCTCCTTTCTCTTATTTTTCTTCATTCACTGATTTATAAAGCTTTTCTTTAGGAAAAAGCAAGAATAACATCATAGTATCATCGAAACTTTACCATTATATACCGCATCACATCATCGGATAAACATGGCGTCTCCAAAGCTGAAGAACCGATATCCTGCTTTTACCGCTTCTTTATAAGCATATAAAGAATGCTCTCTCCCCGCCATAGCACTGACAAGCATGAGCAAAGTAGACTG
>JBHAEC010000034.1:0-17551 GCA_041855385.1 Veillonellaceae bacterium | reverse complement strand
ATTCTTCACACGAGGCTCCTTCGTCCCGATTAACAGAGCTTTACAACCCGAAGGCCTTCTTCACTCACGCGGCGTTGCTCCGTCAGACTTTCGTCCATTGCGGAAGATTCCCCACTGCTGCCTCCCGTAGGAGTCTGGGCCGTGTCTCAGTCCCAATGTGGCCGTTCATCCTCTCAGACCGGCTACTGATCATCGCCTTGGTGGGCCGTTACCCCTCCAACTAGCTAATCAGACGCAATCCCCTCCTTCAGTGATAGCTTATAAATAGAGGCCACCTTTCATCTTTCCTCGATGCCGAGGTTAGATCGTATGCGGTATTAGCAGTCGTTTCCAACTGTTGTCCCCCTCTGAAGGGCAGGTTGATTACGCGTTACTCACCCGTTCGCCACTAAGTTCAATAGGAGCAAGCTCCCATCTCCCTTCGTTCGACTTGCATGTGTTAAGCACGCCGCCAGCGTTCGTCCTGAGCCAGGATCAAACTCTCCAAGATATCTTGGAGCTATTTGAATAGCTCATTTGTTTTGTTTCTTTGTCCTGCCAATTCCTTGGCTTATTGGTTGGTTTCATTCCTGAAACCCGCACTCTGGCTATGTTCATGTTTCCATGATTACCTTTACATTGTTCAGTTTTCAAAGATCGTCCCATTCACAATAAATAGAACAGCTTGTATATTGTAACACTGCTGTCACAAGCTGTCAAATAATTTTTCACGCTTCTGTAACAAAGGGAAGTATATTCTCTTGCAAATAGGGAAAACAAAAAACCTTTGCTCAAGGTTCAACGTTATTATAGTGTAAAGCCAGTCACATTGCAAGCCCTCTTTTCATCCCCCATCCCCTTTTTGTCTATTTTGCATCTATGTCATTTCAATATATTGTAGAAACATTAAATCTCATATCTCTCTCTCACACAATATATTGACCAAAAATTTTTTTCATGAATTATCTATGAATAATACTTATTGCAACTCTTTGCCATCAATCCCGGATCCCCTGTACCATCTCACTTGGGCAATGATCCTTTCAAAGAAATAGAATAAAGAGGCTACACCAGGTAGCCCCTTTGCCTTTTCTTATACCCGAGAGGGTTCACTTTATATTACTTACATGCTTATTATTTTTCGGAAATAAGAGCCATTTATTCGCTGTCGACTCCGCCTTCCTCATTTCCCTTTCCTACAATAACAGCGACAGCAGCGACCTTATCACCCATGTCCAGTTTCTGTAGTCGAACACCGGAAATTACTTTTCCTTTTTTAACAGCAATATCTTCCATATCAAAGCGGATAATCTTTCCCTGCTCCGAAACAAGCATCAATTCGTTATCCGCCATATCAATACCTACCGCCACCACATCTCCTGTTTTATCAGTAATGCGGAAATTTTTAGCCCCTTTGCCACCACGTTTTTGGAGCGTGTACACATCTTCGTTATTGCGCTTTCCATACCCTTCTTCCGTAATAGTATATACTTGGCAACCCGGCTTAATAATACCGGCCCCTACCACATAGTCGCCTGCATTAAGACGGATCCCTCGAACACCTTGAGCAGCACGCTTCAGAAGTTTCGTGTCCTCCTCATTAAAGCGAATAGCCATTCCCTTTCTCGTTCCAAGGAGCACATCTTCGCCTCCCAGCGTTGTACAAACGGAGATAAGACGATCTCCCTCCACTAAAGAGATAGCAATCAATCCGCTGCGACGAATATTTTTGTACTCCTCCAGCTTCGTCCTTTTTACAACGCCCTTTTCGGTAACCATGAGCAACCTGGTGTTTTCGTCCGCTTCTTCCAAATCAATGAATGTCGTTACAGACTCTCCCACTTGAAGAGGAAGAACATTAACCATTGCTGTTCCCCTCGAGTTCCTGGAAGATGCTTCCGGAATTTCGTACACCTTCAACCGATATACGCGACCCATGGAGGTAAAGAAAAGAATCGTATTATGCGCCTGGGAATGAATAATCCGTTCTACGAAATCATCCTCTTTCGGTTTCATCCCCACAACACCGACGCCGCCCTTGTGCTGATTGCGGTATACATTCGCATTCATACGCTTAATATATCCCTGGCGAGTCAAAGTAATAACCATTTCTTCGTTGGCAATCAAATCTTCTACATCAAGTTCGGAGTCATCTATGGTGATTTCACTCCTTCTCTTATCGCCATATCGCTCTTTTACCTCCAAAAGTTCCTCTTTAATGATTCCCCGTTGGCGGCTCTCGCTGACAAGAACTTCTTTTAAATCCGCGATAAGCGCAAGCAATGCGCGGTGCTCTTCTTCAATCTTTTCTCTTTCCAGCCCTGTCAATCGACGCAGTCTCATATCCAAAATTGCAATAGCCTGCTTTTCGGACAAGCCAAATTTTGCAATCAATCCGGCCTTTGCAATATCATCTGTTTCAGACGCACGAATGGTGGCAATAACTTCATCAATATGGTCAAGTGCGATGAGCAATCCATCTAAAATATGAGCGCGAGCTTCCGCCTTTGCCAATTCAAAGCCAGCACGGCGCACCACTACTTCCAATCGATGAGCCAGATAATGGTTAAGCACTTCTTTGAGAGTCAATACCTTCGGATGCCCCTTAACCAAGGCCAACATAATAACGCCAAAGGTTTCCTGCAATTGCGTATGCTTATATAATTTATTTAATACGATATCCGGTTGCACATCTGCACGTAGCTCGATTACAATGCGCATTCCCTTTCTGTCACTCTCATCGCGAAGAGCCGTAATTCCGTCAATTATTCTTTCTCGACTAAGATTCGCAATCGTTTCTACCACACGAGCTTTGTTTACCTGATAAGGAATTTCCGTCACCACTATGCGATGCTTGCCCTTGGACATCTCTTCAATCCGGGCGCGAGCACGCATTTTGATACTCCCCCTACCAGTAGTATAGGCCTTTTTAATCCCTTCCCGACCAAGAATCAACGCTCCCGTAGGAAAATCCGGCCCTTTAATTGCCGTCATTAATTCCGCTACATCCACCTCCGGATTATCAATGAGCATAATCAACCCGTCTACCACTTCTCCCAAATTATGAGGCGGTATATTAGTAGCCATACCTACAGCAATCCCGGCAGAGCCGTTAATCAGCAAATTAGGAATCTTTGCAGGCAACACTAGCGGTTCCTCCAAAGACTCATCATAGTTTGGCATGAAATCAACCGTTTCTTTGTCAATATCAGCCAACATTTCCTGTGAAATGCGAGCCATCCTCACTTCTGTATAACGCATGGCCGCCGCCGAATCACCATCAATAGATCCAAAATTGCCATGGCCGTCTACAAGCAAATATCTGGTATTAAAATCCTGTGCCAGCCTTACTGTCGCATCATAAACAGAAGTATCACCATGCGGATGATACTTCCCTAGCACGTCACCGACAATACGCGCCGATTTCTTATACGGCTTGTTCGGTGTCATGCCCGTTTCATGCATAGCATATAAAATACGGCGATGCACAGGCTTTAATCCGTCGCGAACATCCGGCAATGCGCGCATAACAATAACGCTCATGGCATAATCAATATAGGAGTTTTTCATTTCCCGATCAATTCGTACGGGAACAATCTTACCGTGACTCCAAGTATTTTCTTCCACAACCTCACCTCTTTAAACAAAAATAATGCTTTGCCTTTAATTTTAAACGCTTTTATGAATTTTTATACAAAAACTCCTTCTTTTATTCTATTATAGCTATTTTTTTCTTGAAAAGCAAAAATTTATGCATCGACCAGCCTTTTCGAGGAAATTATTTTTTTATTTAAGCGGTTCATACGAAAGTCCTCTATCGCTGCCATAAAGGCTTTCGTATGCACAGGATTATTGGCCATGCCAAATAAATGGCTTTTACAAGAACAGTCACTCGATCCGAATCCCTCTATCTTCCAATCTGCGATTTTTTCTATCTTTTCGGCAATTTTACACTCCAAGTCGTTAGAGCTTCTTATAGGCAAGACGGCAATTACTTCGCAATGTTCTCTCAAATAATCTATATGCCAATGATACTTCTTTTTCTTCCTCTTGTGTCGATCAATTCTCTTCTGTAAGTTTTTCTTTGCCGCCCCTACATAAAGATAATATCCCGCATCAAAGTGCACATAACCCCGCGAGGCAATCTCTATATTTTTATCTTTATCCAGTTTCATGACCATAACATAGTCTCCGGAATCTTTCCCTTCTTTTTCAAGGACTCTATGTGAAAACGAGCAAAGCCGAACTACCTCCGGCATGGCAAACGACGCGGACCAGCGAAGGGCCACCGCTTTCCAATCCAGCACACCTGAAACCGCAAGAAACGCTTCAGCAAACGCCAAATCTGTATGATAGTCGGGAAGAAACCATTCGGCCTTCTCCCACTGTACCAAAAAAAGAACACCTGTACGATAGCCTTGCTTATGTAGTTCCGCCAAGTGAAGCAAGTGCCTGCGCCCCCTTTCCGTAATCGCATCGGGAAACATGGCACCCTTTTTACTAAAAAGTGTACATGACTTTACTTCCAGTAAAAAGGTTTCTCCTCTCTCATTTTCGAGGAGCAAATCAAATCGACTGGATCCCACCGTGTATTCTCGCCTCTTTACCTGCCACTCTTCCCATCCGGGAATCGCCTTTGTTTGAATTAGGTAATATGCCACTTCATTGCTGTAATTTGTATCTAACATAATCGGAATGCCTTCTCTTTCAATGCCAACTATGCGATATGCAGTCTTGAGTCCTTCTCTACCGTGCGGAACAATATACACGGAGACCTCCGGAAACAAAAGCTCCCACATGCGCCCCGGATTTGGCAAATGTGCCAATATATCCTCCCCGTTAAAAGAAATCTTTACAACGAATCGATTGCATCTTTCTATAAATTTCCCTTTATATACCTTATCATACAGTACCTTCATGGTTTTTATTTTTTCTCCCGTTTTTGTAGCTTCAGCAACATATATTTTTTTTATTTTTCACTATAATAAGTACATAAAATCTTTTTATTACTCTATGATGTATAATACTAAGTATATAGCATATTATTTGCGAAAGGAATTAATGATATGGCTAAAATAGCAGGAAATTTGCAGAGAATCAGAAACGGAGAAAGGCGATATGCCATCACGCCGCGCATTCCCGGAGGCTTTATACAGCCTCATTTACTACAAAAATTTATAGATGTAGCTAACACCTTTCATGGGGTTCTCAAAATTACCGGCGGTCAACGCATTATGATAACGAACTTAAAGGCAGAAGATGTAAATGCTGCCTGGGAAATGTTAGGCATGGAACCGGCACATACCACCTCCAATACAGTGCGCAGTGTAAAAATCTGTCCCGGTACAACCTTCTGTAAACGAGCAAAGCAAGATAGCGTTAAATTGGGTATGCAGATAGAACGAAAATACATCTCTCAAACTATGCCCTCAAAAATGAAAATCGGCGTTTCCGGATGCCCCAACTCATGCTCCGAATCCATAACAAAAGATATAGGAGTCATAGGAACAGCCGAAGGATGGCAAATTTACGCAGGCGGTTCAGCCGGGGCAAACCCTCGCTTTGGAAACCTCATTGTCGAGGTTTTTACGGAAGAAGAAGCCCTCCTTATAGTGGATCGCATCATTTCTTTCTACAAGGAACATGCACAAATCGAACGCATGGGAGTCTTTATTGATCGCATAGGGCTGGAAGCCTTTAAAAAAGGGGTCCTCGGCGGGGACTATACCCCCGCAGTAGAAGTGAGTTCAGCCTCTTACGAGAATCCAACTGTACATCTTCCCGGCACGGCCAACGAAAGCGAACCCGGGCTTTTACAGTTTGGAGATCCCATTACGGAACATTCTATTATCCGACAAATCATTGAGGTTTATCCCGAGACGATTCCGGCTCTTCAAGAAATCGGAATGGGCTGTTTGGGGTGTCCTTCAGCAACTGCCGAACCTCTTTGGCAAGCGGCCGCCATTCACGGCTACGATGTTCATGAATTGGTAGAAAAATTACAATCTGTAAGGAGAGCATAATATGTCTGCATTTCTTGGCCCCATCCATTATTGGTTATACAAAAAGATTCGTCTTGTCATTGATCGTGAGGAGCTTCTTTACCGGAGAGCTTACGAAATGTTTGATGATTTAGCGGAAGAACTATACGGTACAGCGCTCTCCATGTACGGAAGGCCTCTCCCGGCCGATACGGATCTGGGAGATATTATCGATCACAATCAAATCCACAATTGGCTCCACCATCAAATTGAAGTTGCTGAGGTTCGGGAAGCCACCTTTATAAAGGATTTGGTTGATACCCTCTCCGAAGATGGAGAAGAGTGTATATTTGAGGTTTTTTATGACCATGGAAATAGCTGCGGACACTCCGCTGTCGATACCTTAGAAAGTGATACGGCGAGTTCCATATATAAAGCAATGCAAAACTACTATCTGAACGGAATGCCTTGCGATGCTTCCGACCCTGTATTTTTAGAAGAAGATGACGAATTTGTTTGGAGCGGAACCCATCAAAACCAACTAGAAAACTGGAAAAAGGCCGGTGCAGACCTCTCCACCATGTCAAGGGCATATCAGCATTGGTTTAGAGGTTTCGTAGAGGCTATTACTCCACATTTTACTTTTTCTGTATGCGAAGAATTTTCGCCAAGACGCTACAGGATTAAGAGAAAACCGTAAAAGGAAGGCTCTTTAGAGCCTTCCTTTTTATATGTTTTTAATCTTAATCAACATGTTTTATCCTATACAAATTATTAAATTCGGTTGAGATCCTGAATATACACGTTTCTGTCACAAATCCGCTCCGCCAAACTACTGTTATGAGTGATAACAATTAATGTCATCCCTTTTTCCTTTACCTCTTTTAGAATAACTTGCCAAAGCTGTGCCTGTGTAATAGGATCCAAGCTGGCTGTTATTTCATCTGCTATGAGCACTTTAGTCGCCGGTGCAAGAGCCCGCAAAATAGATAGGCGTTGCAGCTGTCCTCCTGAAAGTTCGTTTGGCCATCGGTCCAGCCACTCAGGGTGAACCCCCATATCATCGAGCAAACTTTTAGGAATATCCCATGCTTCATATAAGCTTCTCTTTATTTTCCACCTCGGATTAAGTGCTTTTTCCGGATGCTGATAAATCAACTGGACAGGCCTATACCCTTTGTATTCATTTAACGGCTTCTCCTCAATCAAAAACATCCCTTCCGCGGGGCTCAGATATCCTGCCAAAATCTGTGCTAATGTGCTCTTTCCATAGCCGCTTGGGCCTAATAAGGCTACCCGTTCACCTCGTTTCACATGCCAATTGATATCCCTAAGAAGAGGCTTTTCCTCATTAAAAGAGAATGTCAGATGATTAATCTTTAACATACTGATTCCTCCCGTAAAAACTGCATTACCTCGTCCTCTTTATAGGCTTTAAAGCTATTTTGCGGTAGAGCATCATAAAGAGCCTTTGTATAAGGGTGCTTTAACGTCCCCTCTTTGAAACTCTCTATTGTTTCAATATCAACAAGTTTACCATCATAAAATACAGCCACTCTATCGGCCACTCCAATGGCAAGATCCAGATCATGGGTAATCAGCATACAGCCTTTTCCTTCATTTGCAATATCTCTTAGCATCCGAAGTGCTTCTATAGCATCTTTTACGGACATTCCGGGAGTCGGTTCATCTGCAATAATCAGTTCCCCCTTGCTTATAAGTGCGGTAGATACCAGTACACGCCTCGCCATCCCACCGGAAAGTTGAAAAGGATATAACTGAACTACCTGATCCGGCAAATCCAGCTTTCCAAATACTTTTTTTTGTTCTTCGACCGTTCCTTTTAGTCCGATAACCTGTGGCCCCACCTTCATGGTGGGGTCTAAATAGGTAACGGATTGCGGAATCAGCGCCAATTGGCCTCCTCTTAACTCCGCTTGCTTTTCCGGCGACAAGACCTCTCCTTCGTAATACAACTGCCCCGACAGGCTTGCATTATACGGTAATAATCCCATGATGGCATGAGCCAGCAGACTCTTCCCGGAACCGCTGGCTCCAACAATAGCAAGAATTTCTCCACGGTTAACCGTAAGTGAAATGTTTTTAATTCCCTGTACAAAAGTTTTCGTGAAGCTACTTTTATACATAGAAAATGAGACTTCTAAATTTTCAACACGAAGTAATTCTTTTTTTTCCATGACATCACCTATTTATGTGTACTCAAGGGATCGATTAGCTCTCGCAAAGCCACGCCCAATCGATCAAAAATGAGCACCACAAGCATTAAGATAAACCCCGGGAAAAAGGCAAGCCACCACATGCCAAGCGAGATGTGTCGTATAGATTCCGACAAGATAATGCCGATAGCGGGGACATCCAAAGGTAACCCATACCCCAAGAAGGTAATCCCCGCTTCGTGCAAAATAGCATGAGGAAAGAGTAAAACAAGGCCGATAATATATTGAGGAATAATGTGAGGGATAAAATGATTGCCGGCGATGGAAAGGTATGAATAACCATATCCTCGCGCCGCCAACACATAGGGCTCCCGACGCAGTTGAATAACTTCGGCGCGTATAAGCCTGGTCAGATTTGCCCAATGTGTCGCCACCACACCGATAATAATTCCTTGCTCTCCGCCTCCTAAGGATACGGAAATCATTAGAATAAGCAAAATGTGAGGAATTCCTAAGCATAAGTCCACAAGCCAAAGCACTAAAGAATCTATTTTGCCTCCAAAAACAGCCGACATAGTCCCCAAAACCAGCGCTACACAAGAACTGAAAAATGCTGCCAAAAGTCCTATGCGAATGCTCAAAGCCACGCCCTTTAAAGAGCGATAAAACATGTCTCGTCCCAAATGATCAGTGCCGAAAAGATAGGTTAAAGACGGTTCCGCATATTTGTTACCATAGTCAATAGCATAACTTTCTTCAGGCAAAAAGTACCCTATAATCGTAATGGCGGTTATCGCTACCACGCTAATCACGGAGAAAAGCAAAAGCCAATGGCGTCTGGTAAAGCCCGAAGGCGAGGCCATGACACTTGTTTCTATCTGTTGTTTCATAGAGCCTTCGCCCCCTCTCTCACCTCCGGATTAATAACCAAATAAAGCAGATTCGCTATTAAGTTTCCTATAAATACGAATATGGCACTGAAAAGCGCAATTCCCAGGAGCAATGCCACGTCTCCCCTAAGCCCTGCAAGCGTTACCGCTCCTCCTAGCCCGGGATAGGAAAATACCGCTTCCGCCAATATAGCTCCGCCAAACAGCTCTGCAAAGGAAGCAAAATGTAGAGTTACAGCCGGAATCGCAACATTTCGAAGACCGTGGCGCCTAACCCGTTGCCACAAAGACTCTCCTCTTGCTTTAGCAAACAACATGTAATTGCTATCCATCGCGTCGATCATCTTTTCTCTGGTGTGAAGGATAATCCCCGACACCCCCGTTACAGAAAGAGTAAAGGCGGGTAAAGCCAAATGGTGAAGGCGCTCTGCTACAGTAACTTCGCCCGATAACTTACCGATAGGAGTCGATAATGCGATAGGAAACCATTGAAGCTCCACGGAAAAGATGCTGATAAAAAGCAACCCTAACCAAAATATGGGAACGGATACGCAAAAAAGCGCAAAAGAGTTGATCATTTTATCTATCCACTTTCCCTTATTCACGCCACTTATAACACCAAGAGAAAAGCCGAATAGACCGGAGCCCACCCAAGCAACACTCATAAGCCAAAGCGAGGCTTGAAATTTATCTGCAATTACAGTCATAACAGGTTCATTATATATGAGCGATCTGCCCCAATCTCCTTTTAACATATTGCCGGCCCAATGCAGATATCGTTCCACCGGCGGCTTATCAAACTGCCAATAGGCTGCTACCAGAGCCTTTTGCTCTTCCGAAACCGATATACCGGTAAAATAGGCATCAATAGGATCGATGGGAGAAAGCACTAACAGCAAAAAGCTTAAAATACTTACCGCTATAATAAGTGCTACCATTCGTAAAAAGCTTTTTCCAAGAAAAGCTATGATTGTCTTACTCATAAAATCCTCTATTTCCAAGACCATTCATCGATACTGGAAAGAATACCCATACCTTGGCCTCTTTCATTAATCCCGATATTCCCCAAATCAAATTTTTCATTAACCAGGTAAGGAACTTTAACCGCAGTAATCCACAAGTATGGGATATCCACTTTAGGCCCGGTCTTGCCGTCCCACTGTGCCAACTTCAGTTCTTTAATCGCTACATTCCAATCAGTTGCAGAAAACGCTGCCGTAATATGTTCATCCACAACCGGATTATTGTACATAGCCGGATTATTTATTACGTTTTTACCGATTTGAGAAGAGTGGAAATAAGAGTAGAACGACTGCGGACTAAAATCTCCAAACGCCCAAATAGTCGGAACATTGCGAGCAATTTTTCGTGCATCGGACCAAGCCATCGATTTCGCAATTATGTTAATTCCCAATTTTTTAGCATCTTTAGCCAACGCAACGGCCGTGTTATAGCGCTGCAAATCATTGGAACGCCCGCTGATGGTAAATTCGGCTTTTATTCCTTCTTTCTCCCGAATTCCATCTCCATCCGTATCTTTCCATCCCGCTTTCTCCAAGATACTCTTCGCTTCTTCTACTCGATTATCTTTTTCTGTCAATTCCGTATTTACCCAAGAAATGTGTTTTGAGTAGTTCATGGTCGGTTCTCCGAAACCATTTAGTGCATTTTTAATAATTTCCTCTCTATTTATACCAATGTTCAGAGCCTGTCGAATTGCTAAATCGGAAGTAACATTATTGCCCACAAGTACCCCATTTTCTTTCCTCTCCTTTTCCATGGGAAGGTTTAATGTAAAGGCATCAATAGATTCCATAACCGTTACCCGCATATTCTCAACTTTTGCATCCGCATACTCCGGATTCAAAAACACGAGATCCAACTGCCCCGATTTTGCCGCTGCCACAACCGCATCATCGGAAATATTCAAAACCGTTACTTTTTTTAGCTTTGGCTTTACTCCGTAATAATGCTCATTGGGAACCATAATAAGCTGCTGCTCTTTTTGGAAGGAAATTACTTTCCAAGGCCCCGACCCCATCGGCGCCGCTCCATATCCATCCTTATTGTACACATGAGATGGCACAATCCCTAAGGTAGCCGTTGTTTCTAAGAAAGGAGAGTACGGTTTATTTAATATAAACTTCACTGTATATTCATCGAGAGCCTCTGCACTATCAAGGAATGTCAAATCTACCGAACTTTTCGCTTCTTTTGCCGTTTTATAGGTAAAAGCAACATCTTTTGCCGTCAAAGCCTTTCCATCAGCAAACTTTACGTCTTTTCTCAAAGACACTATGTACTCTTTTCCATCAGAGGACACCTTTACATCCGTAGCTAAGTCCTTTTCCAACTTATTTTCTTTATTATATTTATGAAGCCCGCTGTGGAAGGGATCAGGTCCCCACATTCCCCAACCTACCGTTGGATCATATCCTCCGCTAATCATATATTTTCCCACGGAAATAACAACTTCGCCTTTCGGGCTCCGTTCTGCGGCAGCCTTATTTTTGTTCCCTTCTCCGCCACAACCTGCAAATACCAATAGAGCAATAAAAATGCTAAATAATGTAAGTATTTTTTTCATTTTTTTCCTCCTTTAAAATAAGTCCGTCTCAGTGCCTTACAATAATCTTCATTATTATAGACAAAAAGACTCAAAGTATAGCTACGTAGTACTTGTTAAGATATCCTATCCCTCCTCAATAAAAAAATCTATTACGATATCGCAATAGATTAAGACTCCATCTGTCTCATATAAGACCAATGCCGTAAAGTCCAACCCGAAGCCAAATCTCTTTTATTCATATACAGAAAAGGCCCTCAGGTTTAAAGGACCAAAAAGTATACGACAAAATACTTTGCACACCTGCAACAAGCTTTAATATTTTTAGACTCTACTCTTTATATATTTTACAAGGAACTTTCCCTACGGCTTATTCATTGCCTTACATAAAATCCGAGATATATTCAGGGCTTACACCCCTAAAAATATTTTATGGGTGCTGAATAATACAGATTTACTATTGCTTTAACCGGAATAAGAATATTTTAACATAGTTAATTTTATCCGGTCAAATTTAATGGTATAGGTATATTAAGCCTTTTCAAAACAAAAAAGCCAAAACAACAAAAATGCTGCTTTGGCTTTCATATCTACTTCGTAATGCGAGGACTATTTACCGCCTTTTACCAATGGTGCCACTTCCGGAGTAATATCTTCAATTGTGCTGGACTTATCCGTTGTTACCAATGCATTTGGGCTGCTTAAAACTACATCTAGTTTCTTTTGAACACGTACCTGCTCAACTTTTGCAACGATCGCATCAACAATCGGATCCATAATCTTGTTTACTTCCTCTTGTGCCTTTTTCTCTAAGGGAAGAACTTTCTTTGTATACGCATCTTCCTGCGCCTTGCGGTCCGTCATCTTTTCGATTTTTGCAATTTCTGCATTTACTTTTGGCCCGTATTCGGATTCAATCTTTTTAATCTTCATCTCGGCTACACCGATTTCAGGATAAACGGACAAAAGAGCATTCATATTTACTACGCCTATACCGGCCGCCTCAGCAATAGAACCTAAACTCATAACACCAACCGCAGCTAAAACAAGTACACTTTTCTTTATATTCATCTGTATACTCCTCCTATAATCAGAACGTAATTCCTATGTAGAGTTTTTCTACACGAAAATAATTATATCAAACACCTTTCCGTGAAGCAACTCAGAGCGAATCCCCATCCTTATCTGCCTCATCGTCATTGATATATACGTATTTTTCCTTTTTCATTTTTGAAATAATATCCGGTACCATGCCTATGAGTTTGCCGAATCCGGAACTCTGTGCACCGCCTTTGATGGAGAACATTTCTACTCTCTCTCCCTTGATAACCAAAATAGCTGTAGGTTCCAACTTTGCACCACCGCCACCACCGGCAGCTTTTGCTTTGTCACTGTTGTTATCCCCTGTGTATCCTCCGGTGCCGAAACCAAAACTAACATCCACAAAAGGCACCAAAATAGCATCTCCCACATGTACTACTTCACCAACCACGGTTTCTACAGATATCATATGTTTGAAATTATCAAAAATAGACTCTAAATTGTCTTTAATATAATTACCCTCCATACTATTTTCCTCCTTTGATTATGTTATGAACTATCTCGTCAACCGGTTTCGTTCTCACAAATTGCAGCGTATACCAAAGCAATGTCACCGGTATAATACGCCCTGCCCAGAACCACCGCCCCTCAAACGAAGGTGCAAGATAGTTAAAGGAAACTTCCTTCATATGCCCGGGCCATAAACTATATAGCAGTCCTGATAACAAGCCTGTCTCATAGGGATCCCCTAAGCCGATGGTTCCTCTTAATTCTACTTGACGCGGGCAAGAATGTAAATAAATTCTTCGCAAAAATCCGGCAACTGCCTCATATGTGTCTCTTCTGAGTGCATATGATAACCACCATCGTTTCCGTCCTTCCCGTTGTCTATTGACGTCAGAATCGTCCATGGCATTCTCTGAAAGCTTTTCTTTGTGAAGCTCGACCTCTTCTTCCGAGGATTCTTCTACTGCCTCATCTACCCGTTTAGAAAGCCAATCCTCATAGTCTCTTTCTCTTCCTACTTTCACCCGACCCAAGACGTATACTTCTTTAAACGTTGGCTTCCCTTCTTCGTAGGCAAACCTCGCGTGAAATATTTTGCTCAACCACTTAGCTTCCGCTTTAACTTGTAATGGCCGATTTGAAAGAATCTCCAAGGAATAACGAAGCGGAATTAACAACAGGATTATCATAGCGACCGGAATGAGCACCAAAAGCACGAATAATACTGTCACACTATCACCATCCTCAGCCATATTGTTCCGGTTCTTTTTAACATATGAAACTCTTTAATTTTCAATGCCTAAACGAGCATTTACGCCCCGTGTGTAATAATGTTTAATTTCCTTCATCTCCGTTACCAAATCGGCCGCTTCGATCAAGAAATCGGGAGCACCTCTTCCGGTGAAAACAAGCTCTACTTCAGGACTACGTGCTTTGAGCAACGCATTTGTTTGCTCTTTACTTACAAGACCAAAAAAAAGAGCCATATTATATTCATCCAATACAACGAGATCGTATTCTTTACTTGCCACGGAATCCAGTGCTCTTTCATAACCGCTTTTAATAAGCTCTACATATTCCGCAGGCGGATTTCCCTCCTCGAAAACGACGACCTCATCTCCCCAGCGTTTCACTTCTTCTTCCGTAAGCATTCCCTTTTTTAAAATAAAAAAAGGTTTTCCTACTGTTTCCAAGGTAAGATTGGGAATGGACGGCAGGATGCGATGCTCACTATATACTTTTGATTTCATAAACTGTAAAAACAAAACTTTTTTTCCTGCCCCGACGGCACGAATCGCCAGTCCGATAGCGGCTGTCGTCTTTCCTTTACCATTTCCTGTATAAACTTGTACAAAGGATTTCATCTGTATTACCCTTTCTAACAATTTTCCCCTAAGTGTTTCTATGAGATATAGAAACGCTCCCTTATATTTTATCATCTCAACTATATAAATGGTATCCTAAGAGAAAAGTTTTCACAAAACGTTAACAAAACTGTTATAAGATTGTCAAGCTACTTATATAGATTTTCAGCTACTAATGTTATAATTTAAGGAAGGACATTCTGACTTAAAAAGATTATTTTCATTTACCATACATTACTGTCCCCGTAGGAACCTAAAACAATTTTGCTAACATCAAAAGTCTTTAGCAATATAATCCGTATTTTATGTATATCCTACAATACATATTTTCTGCAGGAGGTACTATGGAAACAAAAATACTAATTGCCGATGACGAAGAACTTCTCAGAGAGTTAATCCGCGATTTTTTAATAATTGAAAACTATACTGTTTTGGAAGCAAAAGACGGAAAAGAGGCTCTTGATTTGTTTGAAGAAAAAAATCCGGATTTGGTTATACTCGATGTAATGATGCCGATTTATGACGGCTGGACCGTTTGTCGCCAAATTCGCCAAAGTCATTCCACGCCTATTATTATGCTCACAGCTAAAGGAGAGGAACTGGATCAGCTTCTCGGCTTTGATCTGGGTGTGGATGAATATATTACCAAACCCTTCAGCCCCAAAGTACTTGTGGCTCGTATCAAGGCTTTATTACGTCGCAGTGCGAACTTCGACCAAAAAAACGATACCGCAACGCAAGGGCTTGTTATTGACGATAACGCACGACAGGTCATGTTAGACAACATAGAAATTAATTTGAGTCCTAAAGAGTACGAATTGCTAATGTATTTATCCGCCAATCAGGGAAAAGCCCTAAGTCGTCAGCAAATCCTTGATAAGGTATGGGATTATGACTACTATGGGGATTTACGGACAGTTGATACCCATATAAATCGTTTGCGAAACAAATTAGGACCCCAAGGAAGTCGCATTCAAACCATTCGTGGTTATGGTTATAGATTTGAGGATGAAACATGACAACGCTTTCTATTAAAGGCAAGCTTTATCTCGCATTGGCCACACTTATCGTTTTCATGTTCTCCGCAACGTTGCTGTTCGCCTTTTTTGGTTATGAACACTATTATATGTGGCAAAAAAAGCGAACTATGGCAAAACTGGGAGAGCAAATAGAAGGAATATATAAAGCCAAAGGGGCTGACAGTTTTGATTCCATTGATTCCATCAGCTCTCATATGGGTGTTATTATTACAGTAATTGATACAGATAAAAAAATTGCTTATACATCCCGACCGAAACGCATGCCCATAACGCAAGGATCCGGCCGAGATATAGCCCCAACAACCTTCTCGGAAGATACATTTTGGCAAAAATATCTCCTCTCCGACACACCAACAGAATCATTTGACGCAAAAACGAGGTTCCTCTCGTTGAGCTCTGGAGAAAAAATCAGCGAACTCATTCTGATTCGTCAGTTAGAACGGAATGACGCCCTTTTTATGAGGCAACCGCTCGCGCCCATTCAAGAAGGTGTTTCTATCGCACTCACCTTTATTACCGCTTCCGGCGTCGTATGTCTTATTTTAGGATCCATTCTTATTTGGCAGTATACGGAGCGCCTTACTACGCCGCTTACCAATCTTATCCATATCGCTTCTAATATGTCCAATTTGGACTTCAGCAAAAAGTGGACAGATTCTCGAAGCGACGAGCTTGGAATTTTGGGAAATACTTTGAACCATCTGTCACAGGAACTGGATTCTACCATTCAAAAACTCAACAATTCTAATGAACGGCTTGAGCTGGAGTTAAATCGTGCACGCTCCTTGGATGAAATGCGAAAAGACTTTATTTCCAGCGTTTCTCATGAATTAAAAACTCCTTTGGCTTTAATTCAAGGTTATGCCGAGGGCCTCACCATGGAAAATATGGCTCAAAATGAAGCCATGCGTAATCACTATGCTTCCATTATTATTAATGAAACAGGGAAAATGGATAAATTAGTACGAGACTTACTGAATCTTTCTCAGCTAGAAGCAGGCGCTTTTACTCTGGAAAAAATCCGATTTGATTTAGATGCATTATTACATGAAATTATTACCAATTTTTCTTCCCCTATCCAGAATAAAAATCTTGTTTTAGATCTAAATATCAGCCCCATGCCTTTTGCCTACGGCGACGGGATGAGGCTTAATCAAGTGTTTACCAATCTAATCAGCAATGCCATCGACTATACAGATAAAGGAAAGAAAATCACCATATCTTCCGAAGAGTTTACTGATCATTACAAAATTACCATTGAAAATGAAGGAGAACAGATTCCAATAGAAGAAATGGAGCGCTTATGGACGGCCTTCTATAAAAGGGATAAAGCCCGTACTCGCACATTTGGAGGCTATGGGCTCGGACTATCCATCGTTCGTACCTTACAAGAATTGCACGGACAAAAATATGGCTTGTACAACACCCCTTCAGGCGTTGCATTTTGGGTAACTGTAGCGAAAGCATAAACGTTTACTTAACTGATTATATTTTGTAACAATTCTGTAACAATTAGCTTATATAATAAGAGTGTGGTTAGGGTTAACTACATAGGAGGTACACTCTCCCCCGAGTGTAATCTTCATAAATACCAAAACAAATAGCATGAACCTCCGGCGGACATGTCCCCCCTCACTCATCATGTCCGCCAACGCAACTATCTGATAAGAAGTTATCAGCTTACATAAGAAAGACAAACTAAAAGAAACACAATTTCGTTGTGTTTCTTTTTTCATTTCCATACGCCTTTTTACATCCCTTACTTATAGATATAACCTGTTTTTCTAATCACTCTGGAGACACTTTCTGTCTGCTCCACGCCATGACGCTGAGATGATATTATTACATAGAATACGCAAAAAAGACCGGCATTTATGCCGGTCTTTTGCTATTCATTATGTTATCACAGTAAGCTTTTTGCCTCATTATTGTATTGGCAAAAATAGCATCGGATCTACCGGGACACCGTTTACACGCACCTCATAGTGCAAGTGGCTTCCCGTGCT
>JBHAEC010000033.1:0-17990 GCA_041855385.1 Veillonellaceae bacterium | reverse complement strand
TGCAATTTAACGACTTTCATAGCGATACTCCTTTTCAAAAATTATACATGGTACTTATTTTACCTTACTTTTCTAAAAAATTCTATAGAAATTTTAGAAAACACCTTTCTCATCATAAAAATACGAGGGCAACGGACTTTTCTTGTCCGTTGCCCTATCATTTATCCTCTTTTATTATCGCCCTATTTTCCGCGACCTTTTGCATCTAAAATATGCGTAATGGGGCGCCTTGCTCTCGGTTCTTGCAAAATCTCCGCCCAAATAATACCCTTTTCTATCGCTACCGGACTAAATCGAATACGCCTTTTTTTCTGTGCCGAAAGAGATTTCTGTTCCGAATATCTTTTCTTTTTTAATCCCTCAATCTCCACAGTCTCTTCGTCCATGACAGAAAGAACCCTCTCATGGAAATCGATAGTTGTTTCCCGGCCTTCAAAATTCTCCGGATCCGATGTTATCTCTTTTTCTCGGTACACCTCTCCTTCCTGACGGGAACTTTTCCGTCTCGGTAGTTCAAAAGAGGTCTCTTCAGGCCTTAATACGCCCCTCTTTCGTCTTTCCTTTTCAATTTCTCTAAGGATATCTCGTAAGGTGCCCAGAGAATCTTCCTGCGGAGGAGACGGAGGAACCTCTGCCTTCCTTTTTTTAATCGGTACCAATAGGCGAGCCACAATCCACAGGATAAAAAAACCAAGTATTTCCATCGTTTCACCTACTTAGTAAACATTAATATAACTTCTACCGCACACGAACTTATATCATGCTTTGTCATCTTGTACATCCAGATCTTCCGGAGTGGCTTGCGCAATAGTTTCTCTCATTTTAGTATCCGCTATGACATTGTTAAGATTATAATAATCCATTACGCCCATATTCCCATCGCGCATTGCTTGTGCCAGTGCCAACGGAACTTCTGCTTGAGACTCTACAACTTTTGCCTGCATTTCCTGTGTATAAGCACGCATCTCCTGTTCTTTTGCTACCGCCATAGCCCGTCTTTCTTCTGCTCTTGCCTGAGCAATCTTCTTATCCGCTTCCGCCTGATCGGTCATCAATTGTGCTCCAATGTTTCGACCTACGTCTACATCGGCAATATCAATAGAGAGAATTTCAAAAGCGGTTCCCGCATCCAGCCCCTTGCTAAGAACCGTACGAGAAATATGATCCGGATTTTCCAATACATCAATATGTGCTTCAGAGGAACCGACTGTCGTAACAATCCCTTCCCCTACACGAGCTATAATGGTTGCTTCTCCTGCACCGCCTACCAGGCGGTCAATGTTGGCACGCACCGTTACACGAGCGCGAACTTTTAATTCAATACCATTTTTTGCTACCGCAGAAATGATAGGGGTTTCAATCACTTTTGGATTAACGCTCATTTGCACCGCCTCAAGTACATCGCGACCGGCCAAATCAATGGCGGCAGATCGCTCAAAAGTCAGAGGAATCGCAGCTCTTTCTGCCGCAATAAGAGCATCAACCACCCGATCCACATCACCACCGGCTAAATAATGAGCTTCCAACTGATTTACATTTACATCAAGTCCTGCCTTATTGGCTTTTACCAAGGGAAGTACAATCTTATCCGGTGCTACGCGACGAAGTCGCATTCCGATAAGTGTAAAAATACCAACATTTACACCTGCTGCCAGTGCAGAAACCCAAAGTCCTACAGGAACAAAGTAAAAGAAAATAATGAATACCAACAAGCCCATCGTTAAAACAATTCCGGAACCTAATAATTCTAACATTACAGTCCTCCTCTTTTCTTCGTACAGTTACGATCTACTTGGCTATAGAGAATATCTTCGTTCTTTTTTCATACTATGCCAAAATTAATTATTTATATCATCTGTTAAAACGGGGCGAACTACAATTCGTCCGCCTGTCACAGAAATGACCACAACCTCTGCGCCAACCTCAATAAATCCACCTTCTGCCACTACATCCAGGTGCTGTTTATCAAACTGTACCACGCCGGCAGGTCGTAACGCCGTCAATGTTTTCCCTCTTTGTCCCAACAAATCGGCTCTTGTATCAACGCTGGTATACCCCTTATCCGAAGTAGAGCGCAAGGATAAAGTAAGGGCTTTGCCCAAGGAGGTATTGGGGAATAGTTTAATCAGTGCCCATAAAAGAGCAATGCCACACAGAGTCGCTCCGGCCACAACGGCAAGTGCAAAGGCATTAGCCCCTAAGTATATAAACCACGCCCATAGCAGGGAAATAACCCCTATTAAGCCTGAAATCCCCAGCCCCGGAATGACAAATTCCAGCCCTATACAAACCACCCCGACGATAATCAAATAGGTAATCATTAAGGCCTCCTTTTCAAATTAAGATCGTTTACAGGAATTTATTCGCTATTCCCAATTTTCTGAATACTGTAAAGCTTAGGCTGAGAAGCATTGCCACCACCGTAGCCAACCCCATGCCTCGAAGCTCTACCGGTCCGATGGAAACTACAGCACCACTTAGACCAAGAATCAAAATAACAGAAGTAAAAATAAGATTGCTGGATCTGGTGTAATCCACTTTTCTCTCCACTAACATGCGAAGTCCGGATGCGGCTATGATACCAAACAGAAGGATACAAACGCCTCCCATAACCGGTACGGGAATACCATGGATAATAGCCGAAATTTTACCTATGAAGGAAAACACGATAGCCATAACAGCCGCTCCACCTATGACCCACACACTAAACACGCGTGTAATAGCCATAACACCTATGTTTTCACCATAAGTAGTATTAGGAGTAGCCCCAAAGAATCCGGAAAGAACATTGGCTATACCGTCACCCAAAAGAGATCTATGTAGCCCCGGCTCTTCCATCAAATCACGACCAAGCACATTTCCCGTAACCACCAGATGTCCAACATGTTCCGCAAATACAACAAATAAGGCCGGCATAATCATTAAAATGGCATTAACATCAAAAACAGGTGTATAGAAAGTAGGTAATGCAAACCAAGGTGCATCAATAACCGCCTGGAAATTCACAACGCCCATAAAAACGGCTAAAATATAGCCGGATACCACGCCTAAAAGAACGGGGATAACCGCCATAAACCCTCTAAAAACAACAGTGCAAAGAACGGTTACCAACAGGGAAAACATGGATAGAGTCACCGCCTGCATATGCGTCATGCCCAAATCCTTCCAGCCATCGCCCGTAATCCCCGCCATATTAGTTGCTACGGGGCCGAGTTCAAGGCCAATTACCGCAATAATAGCTCCCATAGCGGCAGGAGGAAAGAGAACATCGATCCATTTCGTTCCGATAGCCTTTACCATCAGGGATAATAAGATAAAGGATAAACCGAAAACAATAAATCCTCCCTGCGCCGCATTATAACCAAGTCCCGGCACAGCCAGAACCGATAAAACGGGGGAGATGAAAGCAAAACTGGATCCCAAATACGCAGGAATACGTCCCTTACATATAATTAAGTAAATAATTGTTCCTATGCCATTCATAAAAAGTGCCGTCGCCGGATTAACTTTGAGCAAAAACGGCACCAATACGGTAGCACCGAACATGGCAAATAAGTGCTGAATACTGAGAGGAAGCATAGTCCCTATGGGCAATCGTTCATCTACATCAACAAAGTCTTTCATTTTAGGTTTTCCCCCTTATTTTAAATTAAAACGGCTTCTCGTCTCCTCGCGTAGTGACGGAAGAGGAACTTCTGCTCTTGCCGTGCTTTTCTCTACGTCGCTTTCCTTTGCTATACGAGTAAGCAAAGCTATAGCAATACAGTTCATTGCCAAGGACGACCCTCCATAACTGATAAACGGTAGCGGAACTCCCGTTACCGGGGCTATTCCGCAAACCATAAGCATATTAAAAACAGCTTGGCAGCTGATAAGAGAGGTGATCCCCAATCCTAACAAGGTTGCAAAATAATCCTTTCCATTTAGTGAGATGCGTATAGAATGATACGTAAATCCCACTACTGCCGCCACAACTACAAGAGCCCCCAAAAAACCTGTTTCCTGTGCCCATACGGCAAAAGCAAAATCTGTATGAGCTTCGGGAAGATAAAAATATTTACTGGCTCCGCTGGCTCCGCCCTGCCCCAGTATACCGCCCGATCCGACCGCAATAATACTCTGTACACCTTGATACCCTAAGTCTTGTGCACTGGAAAAAGGGTCATAAAGAGCTCGGATACGATTAAGCCGATATTCAGAAGTAAGAACTAAAAATGTGCCGAGGAGCAATCCAATTCCTGACAATATCCCGACCGCACGCCACGACAGCCCGCTATAAAAGAGCAGCAATCCCGCAAAGCCCAATATAATGACTGCTGTTCCCATATCCGGTTGCAATATGGTAAAAAAAGCGAATACCAACGCTGCCCAAAGAGATTTTGAAGGAAAGCACATTATCTTGTATCGAGACATCTGTAAAACAGAGTTCCAAGTTATTTTTTTTCGTTTTTCCAAATCATAACTTAAACAAGATGCTGCCCAAATTATACCTACCAATTTGGCAAACTCGGAAGGTTGGATGGAAATCGGCAAGAAGGGCAATACTATCCATCGCTTTGCACCATTAATGACGGGGCCGGTAAAAATAACCAGCAAAAATCCCGCTATAACAAAAGCACAAAGGACAATATTCACCTTCTCATTCCGCCAGAATCGATAGTCCACATGATAAACGAGCCAGCCTATAAAAACACTGGCAATCAAGAAAATCATGTGCTTTCCTACACTCCCCAACATGTCTCTGCCGTCTACAACACCTTCTACAAAAGTAGCACTAAATACGTTGATACAGCCAATAACAATTAAAATTACTACACAGAGCAACATTCCCTGGGCATCATTTTTTATGAACTGGGTGTACCATGTCTTACTTTTATTCATCCTGTTTTTTCTCCTCAAGTAAGGTGGCTTCCAATCTAAAAATCGGTTGCCCCTTAGCACTGAACTTCTCTTCATATTCGGTTTTCACATTCGGCATATCCGTTTTGTGTAAATCATGGGAAACATTTTTGAGCGACCAACCGGCGGCCTCAAATTCTTCTAAAGAAAAGAGAAAAAGGCCCTCGTTGTCCGTCTTAAAGTGAATTTCTCCGCCCCGTTTTAACAAAGCGGCATATCTGTTTAAAAACGTTCGATAGGTCAATCTCCGTTTGGCATGCCTCGCCTTAGGCCAAGGATCACAAAAGTTGATATAAAATCGATCCACTTCTCCGGGCAAAAAGAGATTTTCTATGTGTTCAATATCATAAAGCAGAACCTTGGCATTGGTAGCATTTTGCTCCGCCAATTTTTTTGCTGCGTAATAGATAACACCAATCTGGACTTCCAAGCCCAAAAAGTTAATATCTTGATAAACATCAGCCATTCCTGCAATAAAGCGACCCTTTCCGGTTCCCAATTCCACATGAAGAGGAGCTTCCTTATCTTTATAAATCTCTCTCCACTTCCCTTTATGTCTTTCACCTTCTTCGGGGCCGATATAGCACGGAAACTGGTGAATAGCTTCGTCAATCCATGGTTTTCTACGTAATCTCATATACACTCCCGCTCAGCCTTATTACATAATTTTTTAAGCCTTCTTTTTATTATAATGAAGTCTGATAGGGCTAGTCAAATCTTCGCGCGCTCATCTTCTTGTTTTCATACTCCTGTTTATATATCGGCCGACCGGTATATCTGTTGCTAAAACCAAGACAAAAAAAGCGGAGCCTTTATAGCCCCGCCTTTTTATCTTTTATTAAATTTTGCCTACCAGTTCTGTGCTTGGCTTTAATGTAGATGCGCCTGGTTTCCATTTTGCCGGGCAAACCTCGCCACCGTGCTTAGCCACAAATTGAGCAGCCTGCACTTTACGAACTAACTCCGTAGCACTGCGACCAATTCCCATATTATGAATTTCAGCTGTTTGTACAAGGCCTTCCGGATTTACAACAAAAGTTCCGCGATACGCTTGTCCGGATGCTTCATCATATACACCAAAGAAATCTGCTAACTCATGGCGCTGATCGGCAAGCATGGTGTACTCAATCTTTCCGATAGTTGCCGATGTATCTGCCCATGCCTTATGTGCATAAGCGGAGTCAACGGACACGGAGAATACTTCTACGCCCGCTTCTTTAAGTGTTGCATATTGTTCTTGCAAATCTTCCAATTCCGTAGGGCAAACAAATGTAAAATCTGCCGGGTAAAAACAGAATACACTCCATTTTCCTACAACGTCTTCCTTCGTTACGGTAATAATTTCAGGCTTACGATATGCCTCAACCGTAAACTCTGGAATCTCTTTTCCAATAATAGCCATGTTAATGCCTCCCAATATTAAAACAAAATTTTATCAATAGATAATAATTATTGACTACTCATATTTTACAAGAAAATCTATACCATTTCAAGGGACTTTATAAATTTAGCACCTTATCCGCACAGATTAAAATATATAAAATTTATCTTTACTTAAAATCCTTTTTTCCTTGACACAGCCATGGTTTAGCCGTATAATATACCATGTTACGGCCTCATAGCTCAGCTGGATAGAGCGTTTGACTACGAATCAAAAGGTCGGGAGTTCGAATCTCTCTGAGGTCACCATTTAGAAACCTGCTCTTATGAGCAGGTTTTTTAGTTAATACAAAAGCACCGAGAATACTCTCGGTGCTTTTTATTTTGCTTTGATTCCTCTTATCGGTTCTCCATCTTTGAGCTTAAAACACTACTTATTGATAACTGCATTCATAAAGCTTTTAAATAGAGGATGAGGATTGGTCGGACGAGATTTAAACTCAGGATGGAATTGTACTCCAACAAACCACCTGTGATTTGGTACCTCCACAACTTCTACCAGGCGCTCATCCGGGGAAGTCCCTGCAATGACAAGCCCTTTTTCGGATAAAACTTGGCGATAGTCATTGTTAAACTCATAGCGATGACGATGGCGCTCGTATATTAAATCTGCCCCATAAGCTTCACGCGTAATCGTTCCCTCTGTAGTCTTACATGGATAAATCCCAAGGCGCATAGTTCCGCCCTTCTTATCCACATCCACTTGATCAGGCATGAGGTCAATAACAGGATGTGGAGTGCTATCATCAAACTCCGATGAGCTGGCATGATCCAAACCTGCCACATGTCTTGCATAGTCCATAACAGCAATTTGCATACCCAGGCAAAGGCCGAAATATGGTACATTATTTTCCCTTGCATATTTAGCTGTAGCAATTTTACCCTCTACCCCACGATAACCAAATCCGCCAGGCACTACAATTCCATCTACATCGGCAAATACAGAGGCAACATCTGCCACGCTTTCCAATTCCTCAGAATCAATCCATTTAATGTTTACTTTCGTATCATAGTGAATACCCGCATGATAGAGAGATTCCGCCACACTAAGGTAAGCATCATGGAGTTCTACATACTTGCCGACCATAGCTACCGTTACTTCCTGCTTAGGAGCGAGAATTTTCTTTACCATATCCTCCCATGCGACCATATCTGCCGGCTGATCCGGAAGATTTAGTTTTTTCACCACTATACTGTCAAGCCCCTCTTGTTGCATAACAAGTGGAACCTCATAAATACTGGCACAAGTTTTATTTTCAATAACCGCATCCGGCTCTACATCACAGAACAAAGCTAATTTTTCTTTAAGATCGTCAGAAATGGATTTTTCGGAGCGACATACTAAAATATCCGGCTGAATTCCAATACTGCGCAACTCTTTTACACTATGCTGAGTCGGTTTCGTCTTGAGTTCCCCCGCTGCAGATATAAAAGGCACTAATGTAACATGAATGTAAAGTACATCGTTGCGACCGACTTCTTTTTTCACTTGACGAATCGCTTCTAGAAAAGGCAGACTTTCTATGTCCCCTACCGTTCCGCCGATTTCCGTAATTACCACATCCGCATTATCTTCTTTACCAACGCGATAAATATTTCTTTTTATCTCATTTGTAATATGAGGGATGACTTGTACCGTACTTCCCAAATAGTCCCCTTTGCGCTCCTTGTTGATAACAGACCAATACACCTTTCCTGCCGTCACATTCGAACGCTTACCTAAATTAATATCGATAAAACGCTCATAGTGACCTAAGTCCAAGTCCGTTTCCGCTCCGTCGTCAGTAACGAATACCTCCCCATGCTGATATGGACTCATCGTGCCCGGGTCAATATTAATGTAGGGATCAAACTTCTGAATGGTTACGTTAAACCCTCTGTTTTTTAACAATCGCCCCAATGAGGCCGCCGTGATTCCCTTCCCTAAGGATGAAACTACCCCTCCTGTTACAAAAATATACTTTGTTGCCATACGTCCTCCCTATTCGTTACTATTCTGCCGACCTTTTTACATCTTCTCCGGTGCTGAAATACCTAATATTTTTAAGCCATGGGCCAATACGTAGCGAACAGCCGTAATTAACCCTATCCTCGCCTTTTGCAATTCTTCTTCTACACCTAAAATCCGTCCCTGTTTGTAGAAGTGATGGAACAATCCCGCTAATTCAAAAAGATAACGAGCAATGCGATGAGGCGCCCTATCTTTAGCTGCGATGGTAATTTCTTCCTTATAGGCCCCTAATTTCTTAATCAAATCCAATTCAGCTTCGGTTTTCAATGCGGAAAAGTCCGTTTGATCCCAATCGCCATATTTTATTCCCGCATCCGTCAATTGCCTGTAGATGCTAAATATTCTTGCGTGTGCATATTGTATGTAATACACAGGATTATCGCTACTTTGCGATTTGGCCAAATCGATATCAAAGTCCAATTGGCTGTCCAAAGAACGCATAAGGAAGAAATACCTTGCAGCATCGGTTCCCACCTCTTCCATAAGCTCATCCAAAGTGATGGACTCGCCGGTACGTTTAGACATCTTTACCAATTCTCCGTTGCGATACAGAGATACCATCTGAAGTAATAAAATTTCCAGTTTATCCGGGTCAAATCCGAATCCACTCATAGCTGCCTTCACTCGGGCGATGTAGCCGTGATGATCAGCGCCCCATATATCAATCAACTGCACATAGCCGCGGTCGTACTTGTCTTTATGATAGGCTATATCCGCCGCCAAGTATGTAGGTACACCATTTTCACGAATAACTACACGATCCTTATCGTCCCCGAATTGCTCCGATGCGAGCCATAGCGCACCGTCACGCTCATACATGAATCCCAAATCTTCCAGTTGATCACAGGCCTGTTTAATCGCTCCCGACGTATGCAAAGATCGTTCACTGTACCATCTGTCAAAGACAACATTAAAGTTTCGTAAAGTTTTACGCAAACCATTTAATTTTTCCATGAGGGCAAATTCTTTGAAGAAAGGAATACGATCTTCCTCGGGCACTACCGCAAAGGCATCTCCTCGCCAGTTAATCAGTTCCTGTGCCGTTTCAATAATATCCCGTCCGCGGTAACCGTTTTCCGGGAACTCTGCCTTTAAGTCTAAAAGCTCTAAATAGCGCGCATTTACTGATTTTGCCAAATTATCAATCTGATTTCCCGCATCATTGATATAAAATTCGGATGAAACGGCAAATCCCGCCGCTCGCAACAAATTCACAAGCGCACTGCCATAAGCGGCTCCTCGCCCATGTCCCACATGAAGAGGGCCTGTCGGATTGGCACTAACGTATTCTACCTGTACCGTCTCCGCCTCCCGCAGAGGGTGATCCCCATAAGTTTCACCTTCTCCTAAAATAGTACCGAGTACATCGTACAGCATAGCGGATTTAATATAAAAATTGATAAATCCTGCTCCTGCCACATCCGCTTTTTCCAACCATTCATAATTCATTCGTTCTATCAGAGCTTGTGCGATCGCCTGTGGTTTCATCCGTGCCACGCGGGCGGATTGCATTGCTATATTCGTAGAAAAATCCCCAAACTCTTTTTGCGGAGGTATCTCTAAAATTATGGGAGGGTACTCTCCGGCAGGCAATATACCCTCTTGAATGGCACCTCGCAAAGCCTCTTCAATTCCCTGTTTTACGATTTCTTTCATGTCCATTACTCATTTTCCTCCCTCAATGTAACTTGCAACTGATTATAGAAGGCCCAACTTCCCGCAAAAGAAATATCATAACCTAAGTGCAAATGACCTCTTCCATCTTCAATCGCAATGTCCAGTTCATGGGTGCGAATACTCATCTGCAATTCTCCCAAGGGAGTTTCAATTAATGCTTCATCCGTACGATCAAGTACATATTGATGCCTTACTTTAATCTTGCCCGTACGCAAAATGATTACAGAGGAAGGGTAGATCTTGATCGTTGTCTTTACACCCTCCATCCCCGTGACGGCGCTCTCATTATAGATGATATATTTTACGCCGTTCCGTTCATAATAACTTCCCTGCGACACTAACTCAATAACGGTGTCTTCCCCATCCGCATCGCGCTGGATGCTCCTCACCGTAACCATCACCGGTTTCATAGCTGCTCCTCTCAAGCAACACATCTTTGCCATTATATCACATGCTATTTATATAATGTATAAATTTTACGCTTCCAAATCTACGCAATCCGATGGTGTTACCATCATAAACCGTGCTTTTCCTGATTTGGTCATTCGCTTTATCCGGTACTCCATGCGCTGAGCCTCTTGTTTTTCCGCAAAACGCTTCACCCACACAAGAGTAACCGGCCGTCTTCCCATCGTGTACTTTGCCCCTCCGGGCACTTGTCCGTTATGAGCCTTAAGGCGATTCACCAAATCCGTCGTCCAACCGGTATAATATGTGCCATCCTTGCAGAGTAAAATATAAGTATATACCATTTATTTAACCGGCTCAAAAGAAATAGATTCAATAACTACCGGACTTACGGGTTTGTCATTTTTCTCGTCCGTCTTTACCTTGCCAATCTTCTCCACTACATCCAAACCTTTTACAACAGCACCAAAAATAGTGTGTTTGTTGTCCAACCAAGGTGTCGGAGCCAAAGTAATGAAAAACTGAGATCCCCCCGTATTGGGGCCGCGGTTTGCCATCGCTAAAATTCCGGCCTTATCAAAGTGTAAGTCCTTAACAAATTCATCGGGGATTTCATATCCGGGGCCTCCTGTGCCGTTACCCTTCGGATCTCCCCCCTGAATCATAAAGCCATCAATCACGCGGTGAAAGGTTACACCGTTATAAAAACCCTTTTGGGACAAGTCCATAAAGTTTTTTACCGTAATGGGAGTCTTAGATCCATAGAGGCGTACCGTAAAGTTCCCCATATTGGTTTTAACCGTGGCCAATTGATCCTGCATAACAGGAGCCGTCTTTTCCTGTGTGCTCGCCGCCGAAGCTGTTGCTGAAGGCACCTGTGCCTTATTGCCGCATCCGGAAAAAGCCAACAAAGAGGCCATAAGACCTGTTACTATCATCGCTTTCATTATGTTTTTCATGTTCTATCTCCTCTATAGTTTCCTATAGTAATTTTCATCCTTATCACTTTACACAATTTACAACTATTCACTGATCCATCCATGAGCTATACAGGCATTAAAAATGCCATCTTCATCACAGTTAGTGGTAATATAATCTGCCAACTCCTTTAATTCAGGTCGGGCATTGCCCATGGCAATATTGTACCATTCCGGCAAAAACATAGTCCTATCATTTCGCCCATCACCGAATACTACTACATTTTTATAGTCCGCCTCATAAAAATCCATAACCTTCTTTATCCCCTTAGCCTTATCCATCGGCTCATAGAGAATACAAGCATCGCCATAGTAAATAAACGGCATATTCAAATGATCGAATTTTGCAAGCTTTTCCCTATCTCCCTCACCTAAGTAAAGATAAATCTTGTAAATTTGAGTGAACGAGTCAATATCGAGTGTTGGATCCACAATCGTAGTAAAGTGGTCCCAAATAACAAACGTGTCTTCCACATCAGAAAAGCGAGTATATCGTACCAGCTCATTGGTCAGAGTAACAGCCCATCGAATGCCTATATCCTCTAATTGATGAATCAGTTTTTTACTTGTTTCAAGAGGGAGCCCCTCCATATAAACCACTTGATTTCCTATAGTTACGCTGTATCCGCCGTCGGCTACAAAATCGCAAATGTCCGCAATCTTTGCATGTTTGGCGGCATCGGCTTGCAGCCTTCCTGTTGCCAACGCCACAAAGTGCCCTGCTTCTCTCAATTTCTTCAAAGCAAATAAAGCGCTTTCCGGAATATATCCGCCCGGCCAAACGACCAAGGTGTTGTCGATATCAAAAAAGAAGTATTTCTTTTCCATCCATCCTCCATTAAATATGCACATCTTCCTCCGTTATGTGCTTTACCACCCTTGCCGGAGCTCCCACAGCTACGCTGTTGCAGGGAATATCCTGTAAAACCACTGAATTAGCCCCTATTTTACAGTTATCTCCTATATGTATATTTCCTAACAACTTGGCTCCGGAGCCGACGATTACGTGATTCCCAAGGGTAGGATGTCGCTTCGTCCGCTCTGTCGTTGTTCCACCCAGAGTTACGCCATGGAAGAGCACACATTTCTCTCCTACGATGGCAGTTTCACCGATTACCACTCCCATACCATGGTCAATAAAGAAAAACTTCCCGATAGTAGCACCGGGATGGATCTCAATTCCTGTCATAAAGCGAGCAAGCTGGGAAAGCAGCCTGGCCACAAAAAAATACTCTCTCACATACAAATAATGAGCAATACGATAAATAATCATCGCATGCACACTGGGATATAGCAAAAGAACCTCCAACCGATTACGTGCCGCCGGATCATTGGCAATAACATAGTCGAGTTCTTCTATCAATCTATTTATTATTCTCATACATTTCCTTCGTTTTATAATCGGAAAAACCTTTTTATTTTCCTCTTTTCTCTGTTTTTCATTATACCAAAACACTACGGCAAACACAAACAAAAGAGAATGAAAATGACTAGATTTTATATTCTTTTATTCATTTATCCTCTCCCCTTGTGTATAATAAAGACAACGCAATAGACGACTCTACTTGTACGCTCACAAAGGAAATCATATATTTGCCAAAAGCGCTCTTATGGACAGAAAAGTCGGCGTTATTGAAAAGAGGGGAATTCTCATGGCACAATCACAAAACAATATACCTGCCCATCAAGATGAGGAAAAAATCGAAACTTTTAATATGTCCGTAGATATATCCGTTCTCAGAACACTGTGGGCACAACAATTGAGCTTGATCAGGCAATACAGCCTTCGGGGCGCAGGTGAGAAAGAGCCCTTGCTTTTCTCTTTGACCAAGGAAATTCTGCAACATTATGAAGGCGTATACTTTCTTCTGGATTCTTCTCATATTACCGAAGATTTACAAGCCTTTCGCATGGTACTCCGCCTATTGGAAGGAACTGCCGTTTCCGGCGGATTTAAAGTCGATCCGCAAGAGCCTTTGGATGATACCCCGTCAGCACTTCCTTCCGCAGATTTCTCCGAAGATGATTTTTCAAAAGCCTTTTCTCTTATCTTTTCTCAGCTAACTTTGGCAAACGAGGACATTCCGCGAGAAAGAAAAGTCGAAATCGTCTTGGGGCTATCCGGGGCTGAACGAACACTTACCACGGCACTCATAAAAGAATTTGACGATGCCGTAGTACTTCGTCCCGAAGATTACGCTTGGGATCATCCAAATTTTTCCGCTCTTTTTTCTTACTACGGAGATCATTTGGAGACGGCAACAGAACCCTTCACCTTAACCATGACAGAAGCACTGGCGACAGCGTTTTCCTTCGAAGGACACAACTTGATAATCGAAACGTCTCTGGCTCCACCCGAATTTCTCTCTGACCTTTTGTATATTTTTCAGTCTGCCGGGTACAAAGTTAACATCACCATCCTGGGATGCCATCCAGCCTTGGTTCATGCTCAGGAACTTTATCGTATGGCTCTCCTAAAAGCCAGTACAAATCGCATTTTTACATATCCGGACAAAGACTTCTTTTCCAAGCAAACGGACCTGTTGTCGGAAGTGGTATCGGCTTTACGTGGTATAAGACCGCTTCCTTCCGTGACCGTTCTTAACTACTCGGAAGACACTCCTCCTACCGAACTTCCTTTATCCGCACTTAAAACCGACAATCTGTTGCCCTCTTTATATACCCCTTCCCTTGCGTACCGCAATCTTGTTTTGTATCAATATATGACGGAACGCACAAAAGAAATGTTGGATGAGGAGGCGAAAACCCTGCTCCTGGACGACGAAATCGGCACGCCGCTTAAAGGAACACTTCATTAATTCACAAAGGAGATTTTATATGTCAAAACTAAAAAACTTACTGCTTATCATCTCCGGCGGTTATTTACTCTTTCATATGTATCGATTTGGATTTACTTTTGTAAATGTAAGTGCATTTATCCTTTTTCTCTTTTCCGTCTCCATGAATCTGTATATTTTTTGGAAAGGGCTAAAAACTACCCCAAGTGAAAAGCAAACTCCGCTTAAGGAAAAAGGTAAGAATCCCGGAAAACCCGGGTAAACCAAAAAAGGCCTCTCGCCGAGTAGACGAGAGGTCTTTTCTGTCCTGCTATTATTGTTAAAAACACATTATCATACATTATCTTTCTCTAGGTTAGAAGACGTTTGTCCTTTTATTTTTGTACCATAGGCCACCACTTGAAACATAACCCATCCGAAGATAATGGCAACAATGCCTCCCCAGATGGCCTCCTGTCCGCATGCATAGATAGCATAAATAGAGTATAAAAATGCTACCACACTAACAAAGTACACGCTAATTCTTGACGATAGAGAAACATTATTCTCCAAAAGTATAGTGCGAACTGCAATGCAGCAGAGTAAATAGGGAAAAACATTTGTTACAACTGCCAGATTAACTAAGTTCTCAAATTGACGATATAAAGTCTCATCCATGGTCATGAGTGCCATAACCGTTTGCATCGCCAAAAGGATGAATGTCCCTTTTACGGGGGCATCGGCACTATTTACTTTTGCGAAAATTTTAGGAAAAAAGCCTACATCTGCCGAGCTCTTAAACACTCTGGACAAAGTAAACTGCCAGCACAGAAGTGCTCCGCAACAGGAAATCACCATGGACGCCATAATTATCTTTCCTACCGTGTCGTTTAACATATGGGAAAATACCAATCCGAAAGGAGCATTGGAGTTCAATAAATCCACATTAGGTACAATTCCCGCCATTATATTTGTAGATAGAACATAGATAACAGCTACTCCCAAAGTACCGAAAAAAGTTGCGATAGGGACATTCTTTTTCGGATTTTCCACAGCATCCATATTGGCCGCTGCCGATTCCATGCCAAGAAAGGCCCATAATGTCAGAGAAATAGATTCGCTTACCGCATCAAAAAAAGGAGTATTATTGGGATTCCATGCTGATATATACATATTATAATCAAACCAAATCCAGCCGAATACGCTTAAAAACAAAACGGGAAGAACAGATCCCCATACCGTAATATTACTGATAACTCCCGTTCTGTAAGAACCGCCAAAATTCAGCACAGCCGCTAACCAAAGAAGAACAATGGTAGCAAGTGCAACCTGCACCGGAGTAAGAGCTAATCCGAAAAGCGTTGCCCCATACCCGATAGCGGAAATAGCAATGGCTACATTGGCAATAACAAGTGAAACTGCGTACGCATAATTCGCCATAAAATGTCCTGTTCTGCCAAACGTATATTCCGCATACCCGCCCATACCACCGGGTTTGGTGGAGAACATACCGCATTTTGCAAAAATATGGGCCAAGGCCAAAGAGCCAAAGGCCGTAATCAGCCATGACAGAATAGAAATAGTTCCTACCTGTGCCAATTTGGTAGGAAGCATAATAATTCCAGCCCCCATCATATTTGCCGCTACCAGCATGGTCATCTGGAATACAGACATTTTTTTAGCCTTTGTTTTCATGTATCAATCCCCTTTCTCCAGGCACTTTTCATTGTTTCCTATCTTTCGAACATAGTAATATGCCATTTAACAAAAAATTTTCCCGCCGAAGTCTTGCCAACCCATAACCCATGCGGTACGGCTACACTTTTTAACGTAATAATTTCGATTTATTTTAGCACCCATACCCCCAAATGAAAAGACTTTTTTTTCCGATTTTTTCGTTTTCACATTTTTTATCAGGCAAAAATATCTGAAAAAATTTTTTCTAAAAATAAATATGTAACAAACAACTGTTCTCACAGGTTTTTCACCCTCTAAATCCACCGTTTTTTTACTCTTAATTTTTCACGATATGAAAATAACTACCAAATTTTGACCTCTTGACCGCTTAGAACATTCATGGTGTCTTTATTCCGCACCGAGCCCTGAAGGAAACATTTTGATCTGAAGAAATCCCCCTTGCTATACAAGGGGGATTTCTTCAGACAATCATTACCGGCTAAAAATTAAATACAAATTTATACCGTTACAGGGATTGCATCTTCCAAGCAGAAACCTGCTCTTTATTTTGCTTTATCATTATTTCTCCATGAGTTATTTGACGAGCCACACAAATCGGAGCCGTACCGCTATAGTTTTTTCGCCCCTCCACACAGCTCTTAATTTGTAACGTCTCTATGATGTCCTCTTCAAACTTTGAAGACATTTCCTTAAACTCATCCATCGTCAAGTCAAGAAGTACACAGCCCTTTTCTATGCAATAATGAACCGCTCTTCCTACAATCTCATGAGCCTCTCTGAAGGGAATGCCTTTTTTTGCTAAGTAGTCAGCCATGTCCGTTGCATTAGAAAAATCTGCAGCCAAGACCTCATACATTCGCTCCTCATTCACCTTCATATGAGCTAACATATCCGCCGTAATGGACAAGGCAAACGCAAGTGTATCAATCGTATCAAATATGCACTCTTTGTCTTCCTGCATATCTTTATTGTAAGTAAGAGGTAATCCTTTTAATGTCGTCAATAATCCAAACAAATGTCCGTACACTCGCCCCGTTTTGCCCCTCACCAACTCACAAACATCGGGATTTTTCTTTTGTGGCATAATGCTGGAACCGGTACAATGTGCATCATCCAGCTCGATAAAGTTAAACTCCACACTGGTCCAAAGAATAAGCTCTTCACTAAGCCTGCTGAGATGCATCATAACCACGGATGCGAAATGCAGAAAATCAAGAAGGTAATCCCTATCACTTACCGCATCCATACTATTTTCATAAATGCTGCCAAAACGAAGCAACTCCGCTGTATATTCTTGATCGATGGGATAGGTGCTGCCTGCTAAGGCTCCTGATCCCAAAGGCATTTGATCGGAGTGATAAAAGACGGTTTTTAACCTCTGAAAATCTCGTTGAAACATAGAAAAATATGCCATCATATGATGAGAAAACAGTACGGGTTGAGCGCGCTGCAAATGCGTATAGCCCGGCATAATAACATCCATATGCCCTCTCGCCACGTCAAGGAGAGAACCCTGCAATTTTATAATGCATTCCCCCATTTGAGCAACTGTTTTTTTCATGTATAGATGAAGGTCCACCGCACACTGATCATTTCTGCTTCGTCCCGTATGAAGTCGCCCTCCGGCCTCTCCGATTTCTTCCGTAAGTCTCTTTTCAATATTCATATGAATATCTTCCAAAGCTATAGAAAAAGGAAACTCTCCCGCTTCAATAGCTTCTTTTATTTTTTCAAGCCCCTTTTGAATCGCTTCACAGTCATCACTGCTTATAATTCCCTGCTTTGCCAACATTTTTGCGTGTGCTTTACTCCCCGCAATATCCTCAGCATACATACGGTAGTCAAAAGAGATAGAGGAAGTAAATTCCTCTACCGCTTTATCTGTACCCTTGGTGAAACGACCTCCCCAAAGTTTACTCATTATTTACCTGCCTTTTCTTGCATAAGAGCTCTAATTTTCAGTGGCAAGCCAAACAAATTAATAAAGCCTTCTGCATCTGCCTGATTATATACCTCATCCTCTTCAAAGGTTACGAACTCTTGATTATATAAGGAGTACGGAGATGTTGCTCCCGCACTCATAATATTGCCCTTGTATAGTTT
>JBHAEC010000032.1:0-3167 GCA_041855385.1 Veillonellaceae bacterium | reverse complement strand
GCTTTAGCAGTGGCTATGCTTATTCATATTTTCTTGGTACAACCTACCCGTGTTTCCGGAGAATCCATGGAAAATACTCTACAAAATGGGGATTACCTTGTAGTATCTAAAATCAGCCATGTCATGAGAGACGTCCCAAACTACGGCGATATCGTCATTATTGACAGTCGTGTACATAGAGAAAGAACATGGAAGGATGATTTGACTGAACCCATGATTAGCTATATAAACTTTTTTAGCCAAGAGAAGCAAGGGGCTAATGTGTGGGTAAAGAGAGTCATCGGCAAAGCCGGAGATAAGTTGGAGTTTAAAGAGGGCGCGGTATGGAGAAACGGAGAAAAGCTTGATGAGCCCTATGTAAAGGAAAAGATGGTTTACAGCCGAACCGAACCGGTGATAATTCCGGAAGGATATGTATTTGTCATGGGAGATAATCGGAATCACTCCAGTGACAGTCGCTTTATTGGACCGGTTCCCGTCTCACATGTATTGGGAAATGTTGTTTTTGATATTTAGAAATTATAAGCAAAGGAGGCAGTGCCTTCTTTGCTTTTGTCATGTAGATTTTAAAAAAATTGTGCAACAAAAGGGAGGTGATAAGCGTGTTACAAACAGCACCGGTATCAATAAAGACATATCTGTTCGGGCATACGGAAGATGGACGGGATGTTAACGCCTATGAGCTGGAAAACAAATACCTTAAAATTGTTTGTCTTTCTTATGGAGCAATTTTGGCACAATGTATCGTAAAGGATGAGCATGAAGAGAACAATCGGGATATTGTTCTGGGATATGAAACGATGGAAGGCTACGAGGGGGATACGGCTTTTTTAGGAGCAACGGTAGGTCGCTGTGTCAATCGCATTGCAGAGGGACGCATTGTCATTAACGGTAAAACCTATAATCTGGAAAAGAATAATGGACATCATCATCTTCACGGAGGATCAAGGGGATGCCATACATGCATTTGGGATGCAAAGGTAGAAAATCAATCTATTGTCTTTACTACAGAAATGAAAGAGGAGCAGGATCATTATCCGGGAACGATGAAAATGGTAGCCACCTATTCACTGAAAGACAGGGAAGTTATCATACATTACCGATATCAGAGTGATAAAGACTCAATGGGAAACCCTACCAATCACACGTATTTTTGTTTAGACGGTGTATCGGCATGTACTCATGATCTTACGCTTTATAGTGAAATGTATACGCCAGCGGATGAAGAGCTTATTCCTCTAGGAACGATACGGCAGGTTGCCGGTACGGCTATGGATTTTAGGGAAGAGAAAAATATAGGAAGTGCTTTAGAGACCTTTTCGGAGGACTTAAAGGGTACGAGGGGCTATGACCATAATTATTTGGTTTCTTTTGGCGGAGGAGAAAAATATAAAGCCTGCGGAACGATAAGAGCAGGAGGAATAGAGGTCACCATTTTGTCCGATGCACCCGCATTTCAGCTCTATACGGGAAATTGGCTACAAACAGAGGCGGGGAAGGAAGGAGTTTGCTATACCGCATACAAGGGTCTATGCATTGAACCTCAGTTTGTGCCCAATGCTATCAATGTAAATATGTTTTATGAAGGTGATAAATGCATTGCTGTAGAGACCCCCTTTATGCATAAGGGGAAATGGTATGAGAGAACCATTGTGTATCATATTGAAAGATACGTAAAATAGCCAAAAGCTGTGAATTCAAGGTGTTTAGAATACCGAATTCACAGCTTTTTTGGCTTTAATAGGAATTTAGAATGAAATAAGCGAATCAAGAGACGTATATCTTGACTATATCCACAGTATAAACGATAAATCTTATTTCGTCAACTGAAACTTACAGGCAAGTTAACAATTAAAAAGTAAGAAGAGAACTATTTATTCATTGATGGAATAGTATTATCCTTTTGCTGAAGGATTTGGGAAAGCAACGCAGCCAGTCCGTCCATTTGCTCAGGTGTATGATCTGCCATGACAGTAAGCCTTAAAATAGATTGGCCTTTCGGCACGGCGGGGAAACGGATGGGAGTTATCCAATAGCCCCTTTTTAAAAGTTCGTCGGCAACGTGCAAGGCCCTTTCTTCTGACCCCAATCGAATAGGGATAATAGGTGTTTCACAGACCTGTTTAATAAGGTTACGCTTGTGTAGACATTCTGACATATAGGCAATATTTTCTTGAAGTTTTTTATGCCTGCCCTCTTGTAAAATATCCAAGGCGGTTAAAGCAGCGTTAACAGATCCCGCATTTATAGAAGAAGAGAAGATAAAGCTTCGGGATCGGTGTTGAAAGTAGTCAATGAAGGTGGAGGAAGCAACCACAAAACCGCCTTCACTTCCCAATGCTTTACTCAGCGTTCCGACTAAAATATCCGGTTTACAAGTTTTGTCGAAATAGGAAATAATGCCCATTCCGTCAGAGCCGATGGTGCCGAACCCATGCGCGTCATCTATTATGAGAAGGGCATTATATTTTTGGGCTAAATGAGAAAGAGCGGATAAATCGGCTATGTCGCCGTCCATGCTGAACACACCGTCAGAAACGATGATTTTCTCCGTGCTACAGGACTGTTTTAGAAGAGTTTCCAGAACATCTGCATCCTTATGGGGATACACAAAGGTTTTCCCGCTTCCCATACGGCAACCGTCGATAATGGAGGCATGGTTAAGGGCATCGGAAAATATATGTGTGGTTTCCGTTATAAGGGCTGAAAGAATCCCCACATTAGCCTGGTATCCGGAATTAAAGAGTAATGCTTTTTCATAATCGAGAAGATCAGCTAATCGATTCTCCAGTTCTTGCTGGAGTATATAAGACCCTGTGGTAAGTCTGGAACCGCCGGAACCAGTGCCAAATTTAGCAAGTCCTTCCTGTGCGGCTTTGATGAGCCTTTTATCTTCGGCTAAGGACAGATAATTGCTGGAGGAAAAGATATGAAGCTCTTTTCCGTCCACTTTTGCCAAAGGGAGCTGTGGCGTGGAGAAAAATCTCATGTGCCGCCGTAAATGGAGATGATCAATGTCTTTCACGGCAGCATGTATTTTTTCGATAATTTCAGGACAGGACATGGGAAACTCCTTCCGTGAGGTCAAGATGAAGAATGAAAAAATATTATGAAGAGTGCAAAAGAAAGAAGACCCTATTGCGTACATGTATCAGTATACGATGACT
>JBHAEC010000031.1:0-3834 GCA_041855385.1 Veillonellaceae bacterium | reverse complement strand
TTCTTCCACTACCGCTTCCAGCGCATCAATATTAAAGAGACTGACTCCCTTAATGCCTGCCACATCCGGATCCACATCCCTGGGAACGGCGATATCTATGATAACCAGAGGTTTATAGGCTCTTTTCTCCATCAAGCTTTGCGCATCCGGGTGGGTAATCATGTAGTGTGGTGCCCCCGTCGATGTGATAATAATATCAGCCTGCTCCGCAAATTCCATGGAGTGATGGAAAGGAACGGCTTCGCCGGAAAACTTTTTCGCCAACTCTTCAGCCCGATGATATGTTCTATTAGATACAAAAATAGCTCGAACTCCCTTAGCCTGTAAATGAGTGGCCGTAAGCTCACTCATTTGCCCTGCCCCAAGAAGCAAAACTCTTGCCGTACCTAAATCAGGCAAACAATCCGCTGCCAAATTTACGGCAGCATAGCTTACCGATACGGGGGTGTTTGCAATATCTGTAATATTTCTTACTTTTTTCCCTATGCTAATCGCTTTTTGAAAAACAATATTTATAATCGGCCCCGTCGCACCATAGCGACTGGCCAATACATATGCTTTCTTGACTTGACTGAGAATTTGCCCCTCCCCTATCACAAGAGAGTCCAAACTGGATGCAACCGTGAACAAATGATTTAACGCCTCTTCTCCTTCATAAAAGAAAAAGTGCTCTTCATGAACGGTAATATCCGTCTCTTTTAAATGTCCCACGAGTGCAAGCATATGCGCTCTCGCCTCTTCCTGAGACATCGCCTCCTCCAAAACCGCATAAATTTCCGTGCGGTTACAAGTGGAAAGGATAACCGTCTCCGCAATATCGTCATGTTCGTATAGATGCTCTAAAGACTGTTTTACCTCTTCTTCAGAAAAGGAATACGCTTCTCGTATATCTACCGGTGCTGTTTTATGGTTTAGGCCCAATACAACTAATTGCACGTCTTATTTTCTCCTCTACTATATTCCATCGTCCCCCAAGTATCATCTCAAAGTCCTCCGGTGTGAGCATTTTATGCCAAAACTCGGCACGCTCTCTCGATGTCGGCAAGATTTTTCGAACTGCCCTTCGGTACTCTCCCAAAGCAGGCAGCGCCTCTGCCAAAACTCTATAACGGTTTTCCAAATCCATCCGCAATAATACATTAATCCGTGGACTGATTTTACCTGTAGACACAGTCATGCGAACGTCTCCCATATTCACTTCCGCAGGCCAAACAAAATCACACTCTTCTTTGTTATCCGCCCGATTTACCAAGGCTCCTTTATCTCGTGCCTCTCGTGCACAGCGTGCATTTACCTCTTCTTTATCGGTGGCGGCAATCACCATGAATGCATGGGGCAACCGCCCCTCTCTATAAAGCTCCGGCCACCACTCTATCCGTCCTTCTGCTTTCCACTCATGAATTTGATCTGTCACTTTAGGGCTGATAACTATAACCTTTGCCCCCGCTTCACACAATTTCTTTACTCGCCCTTCTGCAATAGCCCCTCCGCCTACGCAAACACAGAGTTTATTATCAAGTTTTATTCCCAATGTCAGCATAAGCGGATCTCCTCTTCACAAATTCCACAATCCATGAAAGATACCTTCGAAAAAATCAGCTTGTATCATAAAATACAAGCCGACTTTTCTCCTTATTCATCTCTTTTGCTGTATCTTATTTATCATCTTCCGTCGGTAGCGCAACCTCTTCTGTCAGCACCTCTTCTTCAGCCTCTTGTGCCAAATCAACGGGTTCTGCCGCTACCGCAGGATCCATTGATTCCTCGGTAACAGAAGCACGAGCATCAGCCAATACCATTTCCTCTACCATTTTCATCTGAGAAGACAACATGGACTGCATTTTTGCTCTAAACACGGCAATATCATGGCGAATCGTCTCATACTTTTCCTGCGCTTCACGAAGCGATCGAGTCGTATCTTCAAGCATAGCACGCTTTTCTTGCTCCGCTCCCTGAACAATAAGCTCTGCTTCTTTGCGGGCTGCACTCTTTACATTCTCAGCCGTTTCCTGAGCCAATACCAACGTACTGTTCATAGTCGATTCCATCTGTTCGTAATGGCGTATTTTTTCCCGTAATTGTTCAATTACATCTTTCAGCTCTCGATTGTCACGATAGAGCAATTCATAATCAGAGGCAATTTCTGCCATAAACGCATTCACATCTTCTTCACTGTACCCACGAAACCCCTTTTTAAACTCTTTATTATGGATATCCATTGGTGTTATCATTCCACTGCTCCTCCTCATTATATAAATCGCTTCAAAAGTACTCCCACACGCCCCTTACGTGAGGTCCCCGTAATCTCTTCTATTTTCATGCGCCCTCGCCCCCGCATAGAGATAATATCCCCACTCTTAACCTCTTGTGCGGGCCCTTTTGCGGGCTGCCAATTTACCTGTAAAAGACCTGCATTAACAGCCTCCACCAGCTTAGTTCGGGACATACTAAATCCCGAAGATGCCACAGCATCAAGGCGAAGGGAAGCTACCGTAGTTCGTATTTCCTTTACCTTTTCTTCCTTCGGCAATACCTCAGAAAGAGGAATTTCCTTTGTAGACACACCAACCATGGCAATTTTGGTAAAATTTTCCTCAACATACTCTTTCATCAGGCGGTTCAACAGAACTTGAGCTCCTCCACGGCACATAATAATGTCGCCGAAGTGATCCCTGTCAATTCCCAAGTTCAACAAAGCCCCCATAACATCTCGATGCGTGAGAAGTCGAAAACGAGGATCCCACGAGATCATTAATGCACCGATTTCCATGTCAACAGGTCCACCAAAGTCCCTATCTATAAAAGCAATGCGTACACGTTCGGCCCCTTCATATCCCCCTTCCCGGACAATACGCAGCTGCGGATACTGTGCCTGTATGGCATCAACAACCACCAATGCCCCGGGTGAAATAAAGTCACTTAGCCTATAGGGGCGCCCTTTTAACACCTGCTCGCTCAAATCAAGCATGCGTATAGCTAGCTCTCCATAGCCGGCAGCTTCAAAATATCGTATAAACTTGTCTTTATCCTTCAATTCTTTTTACCCAATTCATTAGATCGCTCATAGCAAGCGGTAACACCCGCATGAATAGCCGTTCTAAGGCCTTTCTCCTCCATTGCGATAATGCCTGCAATTGTAGTGCCTCCCGGAGATGTTACTTGGTCTCGTAATATTGCAGGGTGCATTTCCGTCTCCTTCACCATTTTCCCTGCCCCCAATAAAGTTTGTGCCGCCGCCTTGATAGCTAGGGACCGTGGCAAACCGATTGCAACACCCGCATCTGCCAGTGCATCAAGAATAACAAAACAATATCCGGGCCCCGCACCGGATAAGGCCCCCAGACGATCCAAATCGGCTTCCGACACGGAAATCACTTCTCCTATGGCAGAAAACAACATTTCTACAAAATCTGTCTGCTCTCCAGTTGCTTTTGTACCTATAGTTATAGCAGTCATTCCTTCTCCCACAAAGACAGGAGTATTAGGCATAACACGATGCCACGATGCCTGTGGCAATGCCGACTCCAGTGTTTTTAAAGAAATCCCGGCCGCAATTGAAACAAGTGATATTCCCTCCGGCATCTCTTTTATATCTTCTAACACAGCCGGTAATACCTGTGGCTTTACAGCCAATACCACTGTGCCCACATCATTCCAATCAGGATACTCGGTGGACGCCTCCACTCTAAATAAGGCAGCACAACGAGAGGCCGCTTCCTCTGAAAGCTCCTTAACATAGATATCTTCTGTTCTTACAATGCCATGTTCCAAAGCGCCTTTTAAGATGGCTCCACCCATGGCTCCGGCTCCTATAAAAACAGTCCTTTTTCGCAT
>JBHAEC010000030.1:0-19811 GCA_041855385.1 Veillonellaceae bacterium | reverse complement strand
TTTTCTGGCCACACCGGTTCGAATCGCAGCTTCCGCTACCGCTTTTGCTACAGCCGGAGCTACACGCGGATCAAAAGCATTGGCTACTACATAGTCTTCCCTTAGATCCTCATCTGCGACTAAGCTTGATAATGCTTCCACCGCGGCAATTTTCATTTCATCATTGATCTTCTTTGCTCTCACGTCAAGAGCCCCGCGGAAGATTCCGGGGAATACATTAATATTATTTACCTGATTAGGTGCATCGGATCGGCCTGTTCCCGCTACACAAACACCGGCTTCCTTGGCTTCTTTATACATTATCTCCGGCACCGGGTTAGCCATACCGAAAACTACAGAACCCTCTGCCATAGTGCTCACAATTTCTGGGGTAAACACGCCGGGAGCCGACACTCCGAGCAAGACATCGGCACCTTTTGCGCAGGATGCCAAATCCCCTTCTTTGTCTTCCTGTCCCAAGAGAATCATAACCGATTTTTGGAAATCATTTAAGCCTTCATACGCATTATTCAAGACTCCGAAACGATCCAAAAGCAATACATTTTTGGCTCCGCACATGTGGAGAAGCTTGGCAATATTAGCGCCGGCCGCTCCTGCCCCATTCACTACAATTTTTGCCGCAGACAGGTCTTTTTTTACAAAGCGTAGCGCTCCCTGTACCGCCGCCACACAAGCAATGGCCGTACCATGTTGATCATCATGGAATACGGGAATATCCATCATTTCTTTTAACCGATCCTCTATTTCATAACATTTAGGAGAAGAAATATCTTCCAGATTAATACCCGCAAAGGATTTCTCCAATAATTTTACAGCATGGATAAATTCTTCCTTATCTTTGGTATCTAAAACAATAGGAACACAATCAACATTGCCAAACCGCTTAAAAAGAAGAGCCTTTCCTTCCATCACGGGGATGGCAGCTGCTGCGCCGATGTCTCCCAAACCCAATACCCGAGTCCCGTCGGAAACAACCGCCACCATGTTACCGCGACATGTCAATGCAAAGGATTCATCTTCATTTTCCTTAATGGCAAGACAAGGTTCAGCCACACCCGGTGTGTATGCAATGGATAAGTCCTCCGGTGTCTCCAGTGGAAATTTAGAGGACATACTCAAAAAGCCACCTTTTTTTCTTCTTAAAGCAATTGCCGCTTCTTTGCAATCCATTTTCACTACCCCTTTCCATTCTGTTTTACCACCTATAAGCTACTTTCTCCACTTACTGTTTTAACTAGGACTTTACTGTAGGAAGATTTCTTCCATAAAAAATTTCGGACATTTCTTGACGCAAAGATTGAAGGATGAATCGTTTTTCTTTGACATCCAAGTCATCCTTGGTGATGCCGAACAAGTAATTATCCAAATCAATTTCCTTTAGCATCATCTTCGTATGGAAAATATTTTCCTGATATACATTGACATCAATCATATTATATCGACTCTTTGTTGCGGAAGTAATATAGTTTTGAATTGAGTTAATGCGGTGATCAATAAAGAGCTTTTTCCCCATAACATCGCGGGTAAACCCGCGCACACGATAATCCAAACTGAGGATATCCGAATCAAAGCTTGCTATGAGAAAATTCAATGCTTTCAAGGGGGAAATATGCCCACAAGTAGATACATCAATGTCGGCACGAAATGTACTGATACCTTTATCGGGATGGCTCTCCGGATACGTGTGTACCGTCAAATGGCTTTTGTCCAAATGACAGACTACATCTTCTTTTTCAATTACATCTTCAGAAATCAAGATAGTTACACTTGCCCCCTGTGGATCGTAATCTTGCTTGGCAATATTTAAAATATTAGCGCCGATAATGCGAGAAACCTCTGTAAGTATATCGGTTAGTCGCTCTGCATTGTACATTTCATCAATGTAATCAATGTATTTCTTCTTTTCTTCATTTGTCCGAGTATAACAAACATCGTAAATATTAAAGCTTAAAGTTTTTGTTAAATTGTTAAACCCGTACAATTTCATTTTCTTTCTTGGTTTTATTGCAACGCTCATGCCCCTGACTCCACCTTTATTGATATAGTTATTAGTACTTTTCAGTATACCTAATTTTAGAAATAAATTCAATTCATTAGGTAAACAAAAAGCCACGGACAATTTGCATAATGCACTTATCCGTGACTCGTTTATATTTCCGGTTCCGCCGGTATAGGCTACACCTTAAAATATGGCCTATCTGTTTCTCAAATTAAAAACTATGCTCACACTTGTTGTTGACTCTATAGGGGTATTTCCTCGTTTAGCCGGTGCAAAAAACCAATTTCTTACAGCTGCAACTGCTGCCTCATCCAAATCTCCGTATCCGGAACTCCCATTTACCCACGCATCTGAGACTGTTCCGTCCGTTCCGATAGTCAGTCCTACCGTCACCGTTCCTTCCCTATTTTCACGCCTTGCTTGTTCCGGATAATGGGGTTCCGGAGCAGATAAAGTAACGGGTCTTACAAATTCTCCACTACCGTCGCCACTTCCTCCGCCACTTCCCGAACCGCTTCCGGGTCCAACACCTGTACCTGAACCGGGGCCGCTACCTCCTCCGCTACCCCCGCCGGAGCCTCCGCCGCTTCCCGGCCCTGTTCCTGATGTTTCGCTATTTGAATCAGTAGTTGTAGTATTTGATGGAGCGGAAGGCAACACTTCCTTATGTTCCGTAGCAATGCTGTTTTCATCTGCCCTTTGTTGAGGTAACATCTCTTGTTCAATTTGTTTAACAGGCGCTACAGGCGGTAATTCTTTAAACGCTTCCGCCATCTCTTCCGGCACTTTTTCTCCGCCTCCACCGCCACCACCGCCAAAAGCCACCAACTCAATCTCAATAGGTTTATTTCGAGCAGGTTCATTCGGCAAGTGCTGCGCCATAAAAGCCGATAAAACAGCTACCGCAATGATATGAAAAGCCAAAGATCCCCACCAAGCATTTACCCATGCATAACGATATTTTTTCATGGTTTTTCCTCTATTTGCTTTCCGTCGCAATGGCTACTTTCTGTATTCCCGCCGATTTTACCACATCCAGGATTCCCACCATTTTTCCGTAAGACACACCGGAGTCACCACGCAAAATAATAGCAATCTGTGGATTCCTTTGTTTTTCTATTTCCAATCTTCGCTTTAGGAGATTTTCCGGGATTTTTTCCTGCTCCACAAAGATATTTCCATTCGCTGTTACCGTTAAAGGTAGCGTTTTCTCCAAATTAACTTTGGAAACAGTCGCTTGAGGCAATTGAATGGGAATTGTCTTTTGTACAACCATAGAAAGCATACTCATCATAAAAAATACCAACAAAAAGAAGATAATATCTATCATGGGTATAATCATGAGCCTTGGCTCCCTATCAATACGCATCGACCTAAGCTTCATAGTGATCACCTGCATTTGTATTAATTACATATATTGATGCAGCATATTCTATATTGGAGACGAGCTTATCTACACGATGTGCTAAATACGTATGAATAATCAAAGCCAAAATTGCAACCAGCAACCCGGAGGCTGTAGCCACAAGCGCCTCTCCAACGCCTCCCGTGATAGCAAAGGGTTGTCCTTCGGAAACGGATAATACACTAAAAGAGTCAATCATTCCCACAACAGTACCCAGCAACCCCAATAAAGGAGAAAGGGTAACTGTAACTTCCAAGTAGTTTAAATATTGTCTGAGAGAAGCCGCTTCGCGAACCGCAATTCCTTCCACCACATCTGCGGCTTTCATTTGAGCTGTTTTGGCTAAAACAGCTTGCTTAACAACCTTGGCTGCCACTCCTTTCGCCTCTTCGCAAACCTCTATTATTTTTTGCGAATCATGGCGTTGCAGAGGCAAAGGCAATTTTTCCTCCAACACCTCCATATCGGTATGGGCTCTTTGATAGTATAAAAACCGTTCAATTCCTATGGCGACGGAAATGATTGATGCTAGCAAAATAGGGTACATTACCAGCCCGCCTTTATTAAATAATGTTATTAAATCCATTTTTCCTCCTTATAGTCCTGTTCTATTTCAGTGTTTTAATATCATGACGGGCTTGTACGCTGTAAAACCTTAAGAGCAATACTTTACATCTGAAGATATAATTCTTTTGTTTAGAAACTATGTTTCATCCCCACCATAAAGGTTCTTGGCGTGCCATAATAATAGGTATCGCTCTCATTTGTTATGTTTTCTCTATCAAAAACATTGTGAATCGTACCGTAGAAACTGATATCATCAGTCCACTTATATTCAGCATTTACATTCACTAGGAAGTAATCTCGTGCCTTATTCGCTCTCTCACCCAAATAGTTGGCACTTACATGTGCTCTCCACTTCTTATCTTTATAGCCTAGGCCTGCCGTAATTTGGTACTTATGATAAGCGGGGCCCCAACCATTTTGATCATCCAACTCTTTTGGGTCCTGCAGGGTAACACCCAAATTATAGTGGAATCTCTTATTGATGGTTTGGTACCATGCCACTTCTATTCCTTTATTCTTATACTCACTAAAGTTTTGTTGCCTATCTTTCGTTATCCCACCAATAGTAGTCCTTGCCGTATCAATATGGTCTTCCATATCCATATAGAACAAAGCGGCCTTAAATACGCCCTTATCTATTTGTTTCTTATATCCCACCTCGTATACCCAACCGGTTTCCGGCTTCAAGTCAGGATTCGACCAATATCTTGCATTTCTTTCCGTTATAGGATTACTGTACAGCTCTGCAAAGGTGGGGGCACGGAATGTTCTACCTACATTGACATACCAAGAGCTATCCTTGCCTAACATCCTATTGTATTGAAATTGAGGTAGCACTTCTTTGTACGATTTTCCCTTTTCCATTTCCGTCACATCAAAGCGAAGCCCCAGTGTAAATGTGTCCTTTTCATTTGGCATATAGGAAGAATTTCCATAAAGAGAATAGTTATTTCGCTCATACTTACCGACACGTTTGGTCGAAATTTGACTGATGCGATCATAACTCTCTTTTTCTACCGTAGTTCCAAAAATAAATTGTGCTTTATCTCGGTTCCACTCTTTTGTCACATTTGTTCCGTATTTTGTTTGCTCCAAATGCTCTTTGGAGGAATAGCTTGCCGCCCTCACATCGTAAGTATTGTAGTCTAAGCTCTTAAAAATAGCGTATACACTACCATTAACGGTCTTGCCATCATAGGCAAGGCTGATAATTTCATCATGGCCCTTGTCCTTGGTGGTTTGGTACAAATCTCCTACTTGATAGCTTCCTTTGGCATTACTTACTATTCGCTGCCCCCTTATATTATCCTGATTATGGCTAAGATACAGGGACCAACGATCGTTAAATTTATACGTTCCCGATAGAAACACTTTTTTTGATCCTAAAAAATCCGTTTTCGTATTAGGCGTTGATCCTCTACCGATGGTAAACGTAGTATTATCCGCTCTACCCGCTTCACTATATAAAGCAACGATACCAAGCTTGTCTTCTTGAGAAGTTAAACTGTAATATTTCGCACCCTCCGTACCAAAGGCAACTTTTATTTCTTTCGGTAGGTTTTGCTTCGTAATAATGTTGATTACGCCTCCGGCAGCTTCGCTACCGTACATAGCGGAACTAACCCCGCGAATCACTTCTACTTTCTCAATTGATTCAACCGGTACATTATCCAACTGGAAAAGAGAATTCATATTTAGCGGCACGCCATTTAGCAAAACCAGCGTTCCTTTTTTCATACCTCGAATTACAACTTCCGAACTCATACGTCCGGCAGATTGCCCATAGGGATTTTGTGAATGGGTAGCTACCCCCTCTACAAATTGGACCGCTTCCGCCGCCGTCGTAGCACCGGTTTCTTTTAACTCTTCTCCCGTCTTAACTGTAACGGCAGTAGGGGTATCTAAATCGCGCTTCTCAACGCGCTGTGCCGTAATAATAACAGGGTCCAATACATAATCCGGCTCTTCCGCCCCTGCCATAGCCACACCTACATTTGATACCGCCGCACTCATCAAAGAGCACATTACCAAAACTTGTAACCTTTTCATCATCATTCCTCCATGTTGATTTATCTAAAAGGGACTTCCCTTTATAGTCTTGTATGTCCTCAATTTTCCCCAATCCGCCTTTGAGGGACACCGCTAATAGACAGCGATGCCCCTCGAAACAATTACATTATGCTTCCGGTTTTCAAAAATAAAAAAGTCATCACCTTAGATTATAGTTTCTAAAATAACTCGTATCTGCGCTGTACCGAATGCTCTTTCCAAAGCAGGCAAAAACTCGCGCATCAGTTTCGAACGATGTAAGCCGTTTTTTACAATAAGCAACAAAGAAGTGCCGTTAAACTTTAGCCCCAACAGTGTTTCAATATACGCATCAAACGCTTCTTTGCCTACATCAGACTGCAATTTCTCCAGTGCCGACCTAATCTCTTCCCGATTCCCTATACGCTCTGTAAGTGGAGCTTTTATTTCTTTACTCACATAAACCGGATTCTTTTTTAATACAAGAATAACTTCATCGCCTCTATCAAGTTCGTATCCGTTAATAAAAGCATTTTCTTCAAATTCGGCTGTAATACCCATAGTAATACCTCCTTTTGCAAAACCACTACTACTCTAAAAAATAGTTGAATATATCCACCGATACCAATAGATAACGTAGAAGACAAAAAGAAAACCCGGAATACTATTCCGGGAAGTGTTTTATACAGCCTTGCATAATCTCCTCCCCATCGCTCGTAGGTATAACGGTGACCATTCTACAGGCAGTTCTCCTGGCTCTAGAGCAAAGTATTTCAAAAATACCTATGAAATGACGCCTTCCCGGCTTCCCAGTGGCATATTGTCATTTCTTACTCTCTATTACAGTGGCGGGACCGCATCGGCTTGTACCGATTTCTCTATTATGTCTCTCGACACCTGTAGTAACGAAAACAATATTAAATTATGAGTAAAGTGTATATAACTTAGTGGCCTTCTGTCAATACAAATCCACGCTTTTTGTATGTATACACAAAAATCCTCCGCTATTTTTCTAGAAAAGTTCTCACCTGTTCATCGATGAAGAGACGATTAATTTCCTCTTTTGTTGGCAGCTGTACCTTATCCCTATTTTGGTTAACAAAACACAAAAAACCTAGAGGTTCTCCTTGATTCGCTCTGAATTGATGCAATAAATGAGAGGGTACTACTAAAACATCTCCCACCTTCACATCCTTTATTTCCGTTCCCAATAAACATTGTCCTCTTCCTCGAAAGATAATTACCAAATGTGTATGTTCGTGATGTTCCAATGTAGAGTATCCGTCAACACCTACTTCAAAATATCTGAGTTGACAAGGCAGATCAAATGCTCCATCAAAGAGTATTTGTCTTGTTACATCTTTAAACGGGCTGTTATCTTCTTTATAAACCAATGTTTCAACTGTTTCCCAAGTATATGTGTTTTCATTAAATCGCTTAATACTCATTTCTTTTGCCCCTTCATCAATCCCTGCTATCTCGCAAAAAGAAAAGACACCCCTCTCAGAAGTGCCTCTTTTCTCTCCTTATTTAAACAATTTACTAACCATCCCCATAAGTCCGGAAGAGGCTTTTTCCACAATAGCGTCCTTATCCACATCAAAGCCCACAGCTTCAATAGCCGCAACAATTTGTGCCGTACTTACTTCTGTTCCCTTAAAATCGATAACAACGTCTTTAGTTTCCACATTTACGTCTGCTGCCATCACACCCGGCAACTTAAGTAGCGCAGCTTCAATTACCTCTTTGCAATGACCGCAGGAAATCCCCGGTACATTAATCGTTTGTCGTTCTGTTTTATCTGCTGCACAACCGCATTCTTTACACATAATAAGTCCTCCTAATCAATCCGGAGAAAATTTAATTTCTCCCATATCAAAGTATGATGAAAGTACATCACTTTGTTTCATCCATGTCTTTATGCTTATTGGTATTTTCATTTCCCGCTTGCACATCAATGGTATCAACAGAAGCTTTTGCCTGCTCTTTTTCTTTATCCTTATCTCCGGATATGGCACTCTTAAACTCGTTAATTCCCTTACCGATAGCCTTCCCTACCTCCGGAAGCTTCCCGGGACCAAACACAACAAGAGCAATAATTAATATAAGGATTAATTCCTGGGTACCAAAGTTAAACATATCTGTCACCTCTCTACTAGAAGTCTATCTAAACGAGCTTACCAATCACAATGCCCTTACGTGTCTAATTCCTACATTATAGATACACCATCATTCTATACCATTTTACATGATTTTACGATATATATCCAAAAAGTTTTTCAGAACCGTCCCCGTAAGCCCCCAAATAACCCATTTTTTATAAGGATAAAAATATACCTCATAGGATTTTCTGTATTTCCATGTAGGATTATAGTTGGGGAGTAAATCAAAAGGAAATTCTCCCACAGGCGAGGTTCCTACCTGCATAACAGCCATACGAGGTTCCATAGCCAAAAGGTCCTCTAAGGGAACACAAAACACCTCATCTACTTCTGCCGAATTGAGGCGAAAGTCTTGAGAATGGAGTTTACCCACAAAGGGATATATTTTTACTCCAATGGGAGAAGGATAATAGTCCAAATCACCGATATACTCAATATCGGCACTTGCTAAACCCAATTCTTCCATGGTCTCCCGCTTTGCCGCTTCCCATGGAGAAATATCACTACTTTCATATTTTCCTCCGGGAAAACTAATTTGCCCCGGCTGTCGGCGCAATTCTTTTCCCCGAACTTGAAAAAGCACATGATATTTTCCCTCTTTTTCCAACAAAGGGACCATAACAGCTGCCGGCATATCTTCCGGTTCAAAATCTTTTCTCGTATTAACTACTTGTAACCGTTCTTTAAGTATATTTATCATAATTTACTTGCCGCTGCACTATCAACAAACCATAAAATATGTTCATGCGACAACACTGCCCCCGGGAGGGTATGGTTGATCCGCTTTTCCCATGTATCAAATTCATAAAGTTTACGCTGCTGTATTACCTTTTCTAAAGCGGCAGACTTCGATTCCCCTACCACGGTAAACCAAACATCTTTACTTTTCGCCAAGAAAGGAAATGTCATGGTAATTCTGTTCCACACTTTCCCATCCTTAACATGCGTAACTAGACGTTCTTTTTCCAGTAGTGCCTGTGATTTCGGAAAAAGCGACGCCGTATGCCCATCATCTCCAAGACCAAGAAGCACCAAGTCCATGGCATCTTTATCACAAGCTGCCAAAACAGTCTTTACCTCACGCTCATAGTTTTCGGCCGCCTCCTCCACCGTTCCCTCATTGGTAGGAATCGGATAATAGTGAGATCGTCCGCTGATATGTGCAAACAGGCGTTTTTTTGCACGGCCGAAATTATTATCTTCATCATCATGAGGAACAAAGCGCTCGTCCACCCATAAGAAAAAAATATGACTCCAATCGATACGAGACTGATACTCCTCTTCGTTCATCAAAGAAAACATGGCATTCGGTGTCGTGCCACCGGATAGCCCCACTACGCATGATCCCGTTTTATTTATCGTTTCATTGGAATACTTTATAAATTTTTCAATCACTGCTTTTGCAACTTCTTCCGGAGTTTCAAAAGACAACACTAAATCTTGCGCCACGATATATCTTCTCCTTCAAATAATCGTTCGGCCTCTACCGGGCCTTCGCTACACGCTGCATAAAAATGAAGCGGCGTTTTTTTATCGTTCTTTTCCCATGCCTCCAAAATCGGCATAAAGAGTCGCCACGAAGCTTCTACCGCATCATTTCGTACAAACAAAGATTGATCGCCCAACAAGCAATCCATCAAGAGCCGTTCATAGGCATCGGGAATCGACTCCTTAATAAAATCACTATAAGAGAAGCTCATCTCCAGTGTATTCAATGCCAACTTCGATCCCGGTGACTTCACCTCGATGGATAAGGACATGCCTTCTTCCGGCTGTACCCGGAGCACCAATACATTAGGAGAAAAGTCCTCAGGCTTAATCGGTTTAAAAATGGAATGAGGCACGGGTTTAAAGGTAATAGCTATTTCACTGTGTTTTCTCGGCAAACGTTTTCCCGTTCTCATGTAGAACGGAACGCCCGTCCAGCGCCAGTTATCAATCATAAACTTGAGTGCTAAGTAGGTTTCCGTCATAGATTGGGGGGATACGTTTTCTTCATCTCTATATGCTACGCCGGCCCCTGATCCTACATATTGTCCACGGACAGATACTTTAGATAAATCTTGATTTGTAAAAGGTCGAATAGCGGAAATCAATTTTACTATTTCATTTCGATATGCCTCGGATTCAAATGAAGTCGGCGGTTCCATGGCAATCAAAGACAACATTTGGATCATGTGATTTTGAAACATATCTCGCAGTGCTCCCGCACTTTCATAGTAGCCTGCACGCTTTTCAATCCCCAGGTCCTCTGCCACGGTAATCTCAATATGATCGATGTATCGGTGATTCCAAATCGGCTCAAATATAGCATTCGCAAAGCGCAACATTAAAATATTCTGCACCGTCTCTTTTCCCACATAGTGGTCGATTCGGTATATTTGTGACTCTTTGAGGTACTTCTTAAGCTCTCTATCCAAAGCCAACGCACTTTCCAAATCGCGACCGAAAGGTTTTTCAATAACTATGCGCGCCCATGATTCATGCTCTTCTAAAAGCGTCCCTTCCGATAGTCCCCGAACAATGGTGAGAAAGAGTGTCGGAGGCGTTGCCAAATAAAATACCGCATTCCCTTCTGTCTTATGTGCCGACGAAACACGTGCCAATTCCTCGCGCAAAGCCGTATATGTATCCGGTTTATCATAGGCACCGGCCACATAGGAAAAACGTGACATAAAAGAATCCAAATCCGCCGTAGAGTCCAGTTTAGCTAAGGATTCTCTTACTTCATTTCTAAAGTCCTCATGGCTCATTTCCGTTCTTGCTACGCCGACAACGGCGAAATGCTCCGGCAAAAGGTTACGTTGGTATAGGGCATAAATAGCAGGAATTAACTTCCTTTTGGTTAAATCTCCGGATGCACCGAAAATGACAATTGCTCCCGCTTCGGGAAGCAAATCAATGGATACTTCTTCTCGTAAATTTGCAGACAGCGTTATAGGACGCTCCATTATATATTCTCCTATCCTTTATAGACTTTTTTCATGTTTTATCTATTATTTTTCTTAGTACACTGTATCATAAAAATCGAATAATTTCAATAAAAGCCCTTAACAACTCAGTACATCAACTATTATACTACATTCTCCAACTATTAATCCAACCATTTGTCTATAGCGTCCCCTACAGAAAGGGGCTCATATAATAAAAACGCCCTCCTCGCGATTCGTGTTACAACTGCATAGAGAAAGGTATCATCGGCTATATTTAGTTTTAAAGATCGGCCTCATGGTAAGGCCATTTCAGCTTACATAAATATTTTAACCTTATCACCTTGCATAGGCTTATCAGCCATCCCAATTTGTTCATCTGCAATCCCCCCAAATGACGTTATCACAAAAAAATAAAACCCAGACAACCTGTGCTTGTCTGGGTTTTATATCTTGTTTAACGTTTCGAGAATTGAGATGCCTTACGTGCTTTCTTAAGACCGTATTTCTTACGTTCTTTCATACGCGGATCACGCGTCAAGAAACCTGCTTGTTTCAAGGATTGACGGAAATCACCGTCCACATCAAGAAGCGCTCTTGAAATGCCATGGCGAATTGCACCTGCTTGACCGGATGGACCACCACCGGCTACATCGGCAATTACATCATATTGGCTAACCACACCAACAAGGTTCAGTGGCTGCTTTACGATTAATTCCAATGTTTGGCGACCAAAATATTCACCTAGTTCGCGCTTATTTACTAAAATTTTTCCCGTTCCCGGTACCAGACGAACTCTGGCAACGGAAGATTTTCTACGACCTGTACCGTAGTATTGTGCTACTGCCATTTAATGTTCCTCCTCCCGGTATTACCGAATATCAAATTCTAAAACTTCTGGCTTTTGTGCTGCATGTGGATGTTCCGGACCTGCATAAACATTTAGTTTGCGGTACATTTGTGCACCCAATTTATTTTTGGGAAGCATCCCTTTAACAGCGTGTTCAATAACGCGCTCAGGATGTCTTTCCAACATTTTTCCGGCCGCCACAAATGTGGTACCGCCCGGATATCCGGAATGACGGAAATATGTTTTTTGAAGCAATTTTTTGCCTGTCAAACGTACTTTTTCTGCATTAACTACGATTACGTGATCTCCTGTATCCACATGTGGTGTGAATGTAGGTTTATTTTTGCCCCGAAGAACTTTAGCTACTTCAGCGGCAAGGCGTCCTAAAGTTTTACCTTCAGCGTCAACAACATACCATTTCCGTTCAACTTTGTTCGGATTGGCCATATATGTGGTTTTCATGCTGTAACTTCCTCCTAAATACGACTAACTTACCATGTGCTTTATCCCCTCTTCTTCCGGGGCTAGTGGAATCCAAGGTAAAGCGTATCAAAAAATATTAAATCAAATAGATTACTTGCTGTACAATTCGACGATCAACGTCTCGTTAACTTCGATAGGAAGTTCGTCACGCTCAGGTAAACGAGTCAAAGTTCCCTTGAAAGCTTCCAAATCTTTTTCGATATAGGGAAGTTCAAAAGAGCGAACTTCTTGGAAACTGGTTTTAAAGAATTCATTGTCGCGAGATGCTTCACGAAGCTCAATAACATCTCCGGGTTTGCATTGGTAAGAAGGAATGTCTACGCGTTTGCCGTTTACCAAAACATGTCCATGATTTACCATTTGGCGAGCTTGGCGGATGGAACTGCCGAAACCGATGCGATAAACCAAGTTGTCCAAACGACATTCCAATAGTTTAAGCATGTTCTCACCGGTTACACCCTGCATTTTCTTCGCCTTATCATAATAGCGTACAAATTGACGCTCTAATAGGTTGTAATAGGTTTTTACTTTCTGTTTTTCTAATAATTGTGTACCGTACTCAGACATTTTTTTCTGTCTTTGGTCCTTTTTTACACGCTTTAACGCATTCGGATGGCCAAATACATTCACACCAAACCGACGGCATAACTTAAATCGTGCTTCTCTTCTCGTTGCCATGTGTTTATCACCTCATTCAAAATTTTCCTATTCTCATAATAGGTTACCCAAAAATAATATCACAATTCACGCAATTTAGTCAACGAAAACTTACGTTCGTCTTCCTCTCTTCGGGTTATATTGATTCATTCCTTTATCAATCCCCACGGAAAGAATCCCCAAAATGGCCTCCCCCATGTCTTTAATTCCTTTTTCCGCCTTTTCTCTGTACTCTTCCGCAAAGGGGGCAAGTACATGGTCAATTACGGTCCACTGTGGCAGCGGTCGGCCAATTCCCAAGCGAAAACGAATAAAGTCCTCCGTCCCCAAGTGACTGATCATGGACTTAATACCATTATGACCGCCGGCGCTACCATTGATTCGAATTCGCAGTTTTCCCACCGGCAAATCCATATCGTCATATATACAGAAAATATCCTGCGCTTCAATTTTATAATATCTCGCCAAGGGACCTATGGACTCGCCACTGAGATTCATATATGTTTGCGGCTTAGCAAGCAAAATCTTCTCTCCCTCGTGTGAAAAGGTACACACCAAAGCTTTATGCTCTTCTCTCCAAGGGGTATGGTTAACCTTACCGGCAATATAATCCACAACTTTAAATCCCACATTATGTTTTGTATGCTCATACTGTTGCCCCGGATTCCCCAAGCCCACAATTAACTTCATATTTTCACCATCATCGTTTTAATAAAAATACATGCCATCAAGTTATAAGCCGGGACAGCAATTTGCCACCCCGGCCTTTACAAATTTTATTACTTATCAAAAAGTTTACTTACAGATACATCATGGAAAATGCGCATAATCGCTTCGCCCAATAAGGGAGCTACAGAAAGGGATGTAATATTGGGAATGCGCTTTTCTTCCGGCAAAGAAATGGTGTTCGTAACGATAAGTTCCTTGATATTGGAATTAGCAATCCGTTCACAGGCCGGATCTGTCAATACCGCATGAGTTACACAAGCCATAACCGATTTTGCACCAAACTCTTCCAGTGCCTTTGCTCCTTCTACCAAAGAGCCTGCCGTATCAACAATATCGTCGATAATAATACAGTTTTTGCCTTCTACGGATCCGATAAGGTTCATAACCTTAGCCACCCCCGGCTGTGGTCGCTTCTTTTCGATAATAGCAATGGGTGCACCGATGCGATCCGCTAAATCACGGGCACGCGTTACCCCTCCAAGATCGGGAGATACAACAATGAGATCTTCCATCTTCTTTTCATTGATGTATTTTGCCAAAATGGAAGCACCTAACAGGTGATCCACGGGCATATCAAAGAATCCTTGAATTTGCCCTGCATGAAGATCAATGGTTACCAAACGGGTAACCCCCGCCGTTTCCATCAAATTAGCTACCAACTTTGCCGTAATGGGTTCACGCCCTCTTGTCTTGCGATCTTGGCGTGCATAACCGTAGTAAGGCACCACAGCGGTAATATGACGAGCTGATGCACGCTTTAATGCATCCGCCATAACCAACAATTCAATCAAATTATCATTTGCAGGATAGCTGGTAGGTTGAACGATAAACACGTCCTTACCGCGCACGCTTTCATCAATCATTACTTGCACTTCGCCATTGTTAAAGCGGCCGATAAAAGCTTCCCCCAAAGGTAATCCTAAATAATCACATATTTCTTTTGCCAATTCAGGATTAGCATTTCCCGTAAAAATTTTCAACTTTTTACCATCTTCGACAGACATAACCTACGCTCCCTTTTACTTCTTAAATGTGTCCTCAGTAACCCAATTTTCTTTAACAATTTGCTTGCTTCGACCAACTGCCAGTGCCCTATCGGGAACATCTTTAGTAATGGTGGATCCTGCCCCTACATAACTCTGTTTGCCGATAGTCACAGGCGCAACCAAGTTGGAGTTACACCCAACAAACGCGCCATCTTGTATTGTGGTGCGATGTTTTGTTTTCCCATTATAGTTCACCGTTATTGTACCACATCCGATATTGACCTTGCTACCTATATCGCTGTCTCCGATATAAGATAAATGAGGAAACTTCGTTCCTTCCCCGACAATGCTATTTTTAACCTCCACAAAGTTTCCTATATGTACCTTATCTCCGATAACGGAATTGGGGCGAATGTGTACGTAAGGCCCTACATCTGCATTGTCTCTAATTTCACAGTCATGAGCATAGGAAAGATGCACGCTTGTTCCATCACCCACACAAACATTTGTCAATCTCGTATAAGGGCCGATTTCACATCCTTCACCGATTCGTGTAGTGCCCTCTAATATTGTCCCCGGGTGCAGTACCGTATCTCTGCCTACAACAACCGCTTCCTCCACATATGTTGTTGCCGGGTCAATGATCGTTACTCCATCCCTCATCAATTCTTTGTTCTTTCTCACGCGAAGAATATATTCGGCCTCTGCCAATTGCTCTCTTGAATTTACTCCTAGTGTCTCCGATTGATCTTCCGTCATATAGGCGCTGACGATTTCACCCTCATTTACCAAAATGGAGATAACATCAGTTAAATACAATTCGCCTTGTGCATTATCTGTGGATATTTTACTCAATGCAGGCCACAGGTGTTTACTTTGAAAGGCATATATACCCGCATTCACCTCATCCACAGCCAATTCTTCTTCAGTTCCATCCTTTTGCTCTACTATGCGCAATACCTGTCCTTCATCGTTTCTGATAATACGTCCATACCCCGTTGGGTCAGGCATTTTTGCCGTCAAAATAGTGGCAACCGCACAATTTGTTTCATGGGCCTTTAAAAGTGCCTGTAGCGTCTCCTTGCGAATAAGCGGCGTATCTCCGCAAAGCACGAGGATTGTTCCCTCATACTCAGCCAATAGAGGTGCAGCTTGCTGTACGGCATGCCCCGTTCCGTTTTGTTCTTTTTGGAGAACAAATTGCGCTTGATCTTGCAGATATTCTTCCACCGCTTCACCCCCAAAACCAATAATAACGATTTGACGCTCCGTAGGCAGTTCCTTGGCAGTTTCCACTACTTTTTCCACCATCGCTTTTCCCCCTACTTTATGGAGCACCTTCGGTAAGGCCGACTTCATGCGAGTTCCCTTTCCCGCCGCTAAAATCACAGCTACTACTGGGTTCATTCTTTCTTCTCCTCTTCTACGATAGAATCAAAAACAGGTTCTATATCAATTTGCTTCGTCACTTCATCTACATGTTTAAAAATAAACAACGCTTTATAGTTATCTATTAATTTGGGACTTGGCTCATCCGTTGCCACCAGCACTCCTGTGCCAACCACAACACCACCCATTTCCGTAACAAGTTCCTTCATCCCTTTTGCCGTTCCGCCGGCTTTCATAAAGTCATCAATAAGAAGCACTCTCGATCCCGCCGGTATTGCCCTTTTTGTAAGAGACATAGTTTGAATCCGTCGCAATGAACCGGTCACATAATTAATGCTGATAGATGAACCTTCCGTCACCCTACTGTCTCGTCTGGCAATTACTAAAGGCTTATTAAAAGCTCTTGCCACCATAACGGCCAAGGGAATCCCCTTCGTCTCTACTGTCATAATATAATCCGGCTTATCCTTAGCAAATCGTGTCATTAAAATTTCGCCCAACCGGTTCGCTATATGCCAATCATATAATATATCGGACATATAGAGAAATCCGCCCGGAATAACCCGATCTTCCTGCTTAAACCGGTCCTCTACTTCCAATAAAACATCATTTGCGCGTTTTCCTTTTCGATACGGAATAAATCGTACGCCTCCGGCCGCTCCTGCTACGGTTTCCACCGCTCCAAGCTCAAAATGCTTAAACGACTCTTTTATAGATAACAAATCTTCACTTAATGTTGATTTTGCAATGGAAAAAAACTCACAAAAAGAATTAAGCGGGATAAGCTTTTGTGGGGAATCTACCAACATTTTTGTCAGCGCAACCATGCGTTCCACTCTACGAACTTTATCCATAGCTACCTCCTTTACGTTCGAAAATAATTATCCCTTAAAGAATACCATAATTCGCTAAATAAATACATACAATAATATATCTCGAAACGAGGAAAAGAATAAATATGGTTGTTTTTTTCCGGACTTTTCTTTTTTCAGATATAAAAATACGGAGATAGGGACGATAACAAAAGCTCTCGCCACACATCTCCGCACAAATCAAAATGTTTATAATATTCGCATATCGTTTTAAATAAGCCGTTTAATTAAGCACGTATACCTGTACATCGCGACGACCGAAGGCAAAAGCTTCATCTCTGGTCTCCATCGCCAAATCAATACGGTGCCCTTGGATTGCACCCCCTATATCATCCGCTACGGCATAACCATAGCCCTCAATATAAAGCTCTGTCCCCAAAGGAATGACATCCGGATCTACAGACACCAATCCACGGCGCAATAAATTGCCTCTCGCCGTATAATTACCATTTCCCGGATCATGAGCCGTATAGGCAGTTGCTTCCATGGTAATTACTTTCTTGTATTTTGTGGGCACGCCTCGATCTTTCTTGAGAAACTCCTTCGTCTTTCCGTCAACAACTCCCGTTTGCGGTAAACTATGATGCTCTTGGAAACGCTTAACTGCTCTGGCCGTATCATTTCCATATACACCATCAATGCTTCCCGGAGAAAAGCCGGATGAAACCAATCGTTCCTGGACCTCGCGCACTGCCTGCCCTCTATCACCGATTCCTATGCCCTCTTTGCCAGCCTTCGACACGGATGAAGATTCTTTTTTCTGTAACAGAGACAATGTCTTATTGTCTACCTTTCCCGTAACCTTCACATCATGATCCTTCTGAAAGTGCTTTACAGCCAATTCCGTTTTGCTGCCATACACACCGTCAGCGCTGTCTTTTAAATAACCTTTTTCTATAAGAATTAGCTGAATCTCTTTTACCGGTTGCCCTCTGTGCCCTTTCTCCACATTAGTAGCAAACGCCACCGTAGTCAACATAAAAAGCCAACACATTATTAAAACTATGTATTTTCTCAAATATAACCACCTCTCAATCAACAACATGGTTATTTTACTATTTTTTCTCCATTTTGTCAAAATTTTCCGCATTTTTCATCTTTTTTCTCCCACTTTCATATAACTTTCATCTTTCATCTGCACAATATTGTATAGAGCACTCATTTTTACCTACCATATTTTGTATAAAAAAGTAACTAAAAAGCCGCTTTGCTCAATTATATAAACCCAATTCACAGACATAAATTAATTGCCCCTCATCTATACTATTAAGATCAAAGGTTTTTCCAGTATAAAGTAAACATCAAACAAAAATAAAAACACACCTGTTTCAAAAGCAGGTGTGTCATATCATATTTCATATTCAATTTGCCGGAGGGATTAATCTTAGCACCGTATATCCAGCTAATCCTGCCAAAGAAGAGCCCATAAAGACTCCAATTTTAGCATACTCAAGCATATGAGGATCATTAAAAGCCAACATAGATACGAAAAGACTCATGGTAAAACCAATCCCGCATAAAAGACTGACACCATATACCTGTTTCCAGCTGGCTCCTTGTGGCATGGAAACTATTTTAAATCGTACCAAACTGTATACCAACCCCATAACTCCGATTTGTTTTCCAAAGAATAACCCTAAAGAAATCCCCAATACCACAGGATGAGCTAAATCGCCCAGTGTAACGTCTCCAAAAGAAACTCCGGCATTGGAAAACCCAAACAAGGGTACGATTAAAAAAGCTACCCACGGCGATAAAGTATGTTCCCAAGAAAGAAGCGGAGACACTTCGGTACCGTTTCTCTCAACTTTATAAGGAATGGTCATTGCCAAAATAACTCCTGCCAATGTAGCATGGATCCCGGACTTTAATACACATATCCAGAGCAAAAAGCCTCCTGTCATATAAGCCCATTTACATGTAACATTCTTCTTATTCATCGCCATTAAAACAATAAACAGGAGAAGGGCTCCCCCCAAATAAAACCAAGCCAATTCCGTAGAATAAAAAATGGCGATAATAACAATGGCCATTAAGTCATCCATAATAGCCAGTGCGGCAAGAAACACCTTTAAAGAAGCGGGAACTCGGTCTCCCAATAGAGCCAACACACCCAATGCGAAAGCAATATCCGTTGCTGTTGGGATCCCCCATCCTCTCATGGCTTCAGGATTTCCGTGATTTATAACTGAATAGATAATTGCAGGACAAACTAGGCCAAAAAAAGCAGCCAAAGTAGGAAGTATTCTCTTCTCGTTAGTATCCAACTGGCCACAAATCATTTCTCTTTTGATCTCTAAGCCTACGAGCAAGAAAAAAATTGCCATTAATGCATCGTTAATCCAAAGTAGTATAGATAAACTGCCAATCTTTGTTTCCAAAAATGAGAAATAATTCTCACTAAAAGGTGAGTTTGCAAGTAAAATACCAAACAATGAGGCAATAATGAGTATAATGCCTCCTGCCACCTCCGATTGAAGAAACTCCTTAATCTTCGTCATGCTATCCCTCCTACATCTAACATAAAGTGGATTAGGGGCTGTTCGGATTAAATGATGAACAGTCGCAATTAATAAAAAACAAAAAGGGTTACTCAGGGTAACCCTTTTTCTAATCAGCAGCTACCTATCCTCCCGGGCCGTCTCCAGCCAAGTACGTTCGGCGTTTACGAGCTTAACGACTGTGTTCGGTATGGGAACAGGTGGATCCTCGTAGCCATCGCCACTGAATATCGTTTCAGGGACATTCCCTGAA
>JBHAEC010000029.1:0-3099 GCA_041855385.1 Veillonellaceae bacterium | reverse complement strand
TTTTGTGGGTGAAAATGCGATTGGAAAAAGTAACTTTTTAGATCTCCTCAAAATATTAAGCACCGGTGACGGTTTTGGAGAAGGGGATTTTTTTGATCCTTTGCGTCCCATACAGATTCACTTGGTATTGCGTGATGAAAGTAATGGAACTCCGGAAGAGCAAGACTTTATGGTCGAACAGACGGTGCAGGAGATTTATCCTCGCCTCTATGCGTGTGGCAACGGGGGAGCCTTTCGGGAAGAACTTCCTCTGCAACGGTTGCGATTATTGCTGTATTTAAGCCATAGCGGAACGGAGGCGGATTTACAGACCATACCGCAGGAAGCTTACCGAAATCTGGATCAGGAGTTGGTGACCATGTTGCCGGCCGACTGGCAGGAAGGCTTTGTTTGGCCAAAACGGACGACATTGCTGAGAAAAACATCAGGGAAGCTGGATTCGGAGATTTATAAGCTCGTTCCTCATTTGGCGGCACTTCTCAGAAAACGGGGAGACTCCGTTAGACAAGAGGCTCCGGATAATGCCAAGTTAATTATGATGGTGGCATTAAAAGTGTTGGTGCAAATTTATAGGGCCTATACAAGTTTAGCCTTTAATCTGCAACAAAGTATGAGAGAAGTAGGGGATGGGAAGCGGTACTTGCCTGTTTTTATCAGTGTGGATGAGCCGGAGATTCACTTAAACCCTTACTTGCAGCGCGCTGTTCTCGACTACTACAGGCAAATTATCAGCAACGAAAATAAAGAATTCTTGGCGGTGCTGAAAGAACTCTTTGATATTGACGGCCTTATGGGACAGCTGTTTATCGTTACTCACTCTACGGATGCGTTGGTAGACGATTATAGACATATTATCCGTTTTTATAGGGATGGAGAAGGAAATGTTTGCAGTGTAAGCGGCGTGAATTTTAACTTTTCAAAAGAGGTGGAAAAACACCTTATTATGCACTTTTCCGAGGCCAAAGAGGCACTTTATGCCCGCTGCGTTATTCTCGTAGAAGGAGAAACGGAGTACGGCAGCTTTAAGACCTACGGGAAAACCTGCGGAATTCACTTTGACTACTATGGAATCTGCCTCATCAATGCACGGGGAGAGTCCTCCATGGGGAAACTGTACGGACTTCTTAAGCGTTTTAATATTCCTACATTGGTTCTTTACGATAGGGATGTAATTGATAAGTATTCGTCCGGAAGCAATCCTAACTTTTTCTTTACCGATGAAGTGTGCTATGAGATGGATTTGGTAGTGCATTTATTGCGCCATCGGCGCCGTAAAGTTCTGGATGAGGTGGTAAATGAGCTTACCGGTCAAGGTAAGGGGATGGTTACGAAGGACATGCTTAGAAAAGGCTTGTTAAAACTCGGCATGTACCGGGCTACGGTTACGCCCAGAGCACTGAAGAATATATCGGATCGCCGTATAGACGACTTGATTCTGTATTACTTCTCTTGGTTCTACAGCAATAAAGGCGTGGTGGTAGGGAAACAATTGGCAGAATTGTTAAAAGAAGGCGATATCCCGCCGGCGTTTGTTCGTGTTATTGAAAGAGCCAGAGAACTGGCAGTTATGAACGATGATATACATACAGGGATGGCGGAACGTGATATAATACAAAAATGACGATATAAAATATAGGTCAGCTACAGTTAAGCTGATAATTATGTAAAAAATCAACGGTTAGTTTGGGAGGAAGATATATGGAAAAGTATTCAATCGGTTTAGTCGGCTTAGCGGTTATGGGGCAAAACTTGGCAAGAAATATTGCCCATAAGGGCTTTCGCATTGCCGTATATAATCGTACGGCGGAAAAAGTAGATGATTTTTTGACGCGCTTCGGATCGGAAGGCCAAATTGGCGGAGCTCATAGCCCTAAAGAACTGGTGGAGATGCTGGAAAAACCGAGAAAAATCATGTTTATGGTAAAGGCGGGAAAGCCTGTAGACGATATGATAGAAGCGTTTCTTCCCTATGTGGAAGAAGGGGATATCCTCATTGACGGGGGGAATTCCTATTATGCCGATACTCGCAGACGTACGGAATGGCTGGCAGAAAAAGGCATTCACTTTATGGGCGTCGGCGTATCCGGCGGTGAAGAAGGGGCTCTTCACGGACCAAGCCTAATGCCGGGGGGAACAAGGGAGGCTTATAATGCGGTAGCCCCTATTTTCACAAAGATTGCCGCACAGGTATCGGATGGTCCTTGTTGTGCCTATGTGGGAACAGACGGAGCCGGACATTATGTAAAAATGGTGCATAACGGCATCGAATATGGAGACATGCAGCTTATTTCAGAAGCCTATTTCCTCATGAAGGAGCTGCTCGGCATGTCGGCATCCGAAATCGGTGATGTATTTGCACAGTGGAATAAGGGGCTATTAGACTCATATTTAATTGAGATTACAGCGAAAATCTTAAAGAAGACGGATAAAGAAACGGGTGAGCCTCTGGTAGAGAAGATTTTAGATAAAGCAGGGCAAAAAGGAACAGGTAAGTGGACCAGCCAGGAGGCACTGGATTTAGGGGTACCTATTCCTACGATTACGGAAGCTGTTTTTGCCCGTGCCATGTCAGCTTTTAAAGATGAGAGGATCGTGGCGGCGCCGTTACTTAAGGGACCGAATGAGGACTTTAAGGGAAATAGGGAAGAGCTCATTGAAGCTATCCATGCAGCGCTTTATGCATCTAAAATCTGCTCCTATGCACAGGGATTTGCCCTTATCAAGGCAGCGGCAAAAGAATATGGATGGACTATCAGCTTTGGCGATATGGCCTTGCTATGGCGAGGCGGATGTATTATTCGTGCCGCATTTTTGGAAGACATTAAGAAGGCATTTCAAGAGGAGCCTCAACTTCCCAACCTGATGATGGCTCCATTTTTTAGGGAAGCACTTAAAGCAAACCAGGAAAAGTGGAGAAAGGCATTGGTGGCGGCAAAGACATATGGTATTCCTACGCCATCCTTCAGTGCATCACTTGATTATTTTGACAGCTATCGCAGAGCGGTATTGCCGGCCAATCTGATCCAGGGGCAGCGGGATTTCTTCGGTGCTCATACCTATGAAAGGGTGGATAAAGAAGGTATTTTCCATACGGAATGG
>JBHAEC010000028.1:0-67437 GCA_041855385.1 Veillonellaceae bacterium | reverse complement strand
TTTATGTAGAGCCCATAACATTGGAGTTCGTGACGGAAGTTATAAAGAAGGAACGCCCCGACGGATTGTTGGCAACTCTTGGCGGTCAGGTAGGCCTTAATATGGCTGTAGAACTGGCAAAAGCCGGAGTTTTGGAAGAGTATAAGGTACGATTGTTGGGGACAACCCTTGAGGCTATACAGCAAGCAGAAGACAGAGAGCTTTTTAAGGCTGCTATGCAAGCGATTCATCAGCCTGTGCCCGAGAGTGATATTTTTGAGGACGTAGACAGTGCACTTGCTTTCGCAGAGAGAATCGGCTACCCCATCATAGTTCGTCCGGCTTATACTCTAGGCGGAACGGGAGGGGGCATCGCACACAATGAAGACGAGCTGTACATGATTGCTCTTCGCGGCATCAAGCTGAGTCCTATTAATCAAATTTTGGTAGAGAGATCCGTAGCAGGCTGGAAGGAAATAGAATACGAGGTAATGCGTGACAGTGCGGACAACTGTATTATCGTGTGTAATATGGAAAATATTGACCCTGTGGGTGTCCATACGGGAGACTCCATTGTTGTGGCACCAAGCCAAACACTTAATGACTTACAGTATCAAATGCTTCGTACCGCTTCTGTTGATATTATTCGCTATCTGGAAATCGAAGGGGGTTGTAATGTGCAGTATGCCCTTGATCCTCATAGCAATCAATACTATGTTATCGAAGTAAATCCACGCGTATCCAGATCTTCCGCTTTGGCATCCAAAGCTACGGGTTACCCCATTGCAAAGGTAGCGGCGAAGGTGGCGGTAGGTATGACGCTTGACGAGATTACGAATGCCGTGACAGGACAGACAAAAGCATGTTTTGAACCTTCTTTGGATTATGTGGTGGTGAAATTTCCGCGGTGGCCCTTTGAAAAATTCCCTCTTGCCGATCGCACTTTGGGAACCCAAATGAAGGCAACAGGGGAAGTTATGGCTCTTGATAGAACGCTGGAGGGAGCTATTTTAAAGGCCGTGCGTTCTCTGGAAATCGGTGTAGATTATCTGGAACTTAAAAAACTTTCAGGACTTACCATTGAGACGGTTATTGAGCGCTTACCGCGTATAGATGATGAACGACTGTTCCTCATAGCACAGGCTCTTCGAGTGGGCATGAGTGTAGAAAAGATCGCCCACATAACGAAGATAGATACATTCTTTATTCAGAAGATTAACAACATTGTAAGGCTGGAAAGAAAGTTGGTTGAAGAGGGGCTGACAGAGTCTAATATTCGATTGGCAAAGCGATATAGCATGCCTGACTCTACCATTTCCCGCTTTACAAGAGTGCCTCGCAATGAGGTTAAAAATTATAGGGAAAAATTGGGGATTGTGCCCACCTATAAGTATGTAGACACTTGCGCGGCAGAATTCGAGGCACAAACACCTTATTACTACAGTACATACGCGGTAGAGGATGAAGTAAATCCTCTAGGTGATAAAAGCGTTATTGTTCTCGGATCCGGGCCTATTCGAATCGGTCAAGGTGTGGAGTTCGACTACTGCTCCGTTCACTCTGCATGGGCCCTTCGTAAATCCGGCATGAAGTCCATTATTATTAACAATAATCCGGAAACGGTAAGTACGGACTTTGATACTTCGGACAGCCTCTACTTTGAACCTCTTACGGTAGATGATGTAATGGAGATAATAGAAAAGGAAAAGCCCTTGGGTGTTATTGCGCAGTTCGGAGGGCAAACGGCAATTAATTTGGCCGGTCCTTTGGCTAAACGAGGCGTAAAAATTCTCGGTACCTCCGTGGAAGGAATTGATATGGCGGAAGACAGGGAACGCTTCGATACATTATTGGCTGAACTGGATATTCCAAGACCCGTTGGCGCCTTGGTAACGAGTTATGAGGAAGCGGTTGAGGCTTCAAAGAGACTGGATTATCCTCTTATCGTTAGGCCTTCCTATGTTTTAGGCGGACGGGCAATGGAAATCGTATATAATGACAAAGAGCTGGATATGTATATGAAAGAGGCTGTAGTGGCTTCTCCGGAACATCCCGTGCTTATTGACCGATACATGGTAGGCACCGAGGTGGAAGTAGATGCCATTTCTGATGGGGAAGAGGTCTGCATCCCCGGTATTATGGAACAGATCGAAAGAGCCGGTGTGCATTCCGGTGACTCCATCGCCGTATACCCGCCACAGCATTTAACGCCGGAATTGACGGAGCAAATTATCGATTATACGCGCCGCATTGCAAGAGGGTTGCAAGTTAAAGGAATTGTGAATATTCAGTACATTATTACCGGTGGCGTCCTCTATGTGATTGAAGTGAATCCTAGATCCAGTCGCACTGTGCCGTTCATTAGCAAGGTGACAGGAATTAATATGATTGAATACGCTACCCGTATCGCACTTGGAGAAACAATCAAAAGCTTGGGCTTGCCGACCGGATTAGTACCTCCTATGAACCATGTGGCGGCGAAGGTTCCCGTGTTTTCCTTTGCAAAAATGGGTTTGGTGGAAATATCTTTAGGCCCGGAAATGAAGTCTACCGGTGAAGTAATGGGAATCGGTAGAAATTATTCGGAAGCCTTGTTCAAAGCAATCAACGGAGCTAATATGCGTATTCCTGCCAAAGGTTCTATCCTCATGACCGTTGCTGACAGGGACAAGATGGAAGCGGCGGAGTTGGCTAAAGGATTCATCAGCTTGGGATATAATATTATGACTACTGAGGGAACCGGTAAATTTTTCCGCGAGCAAGGTGTTCAGGTAGATATTGTTCGTAAAATTCACGAAGGGGAAGGAAACTGTGCGGACATGATCAGAAAAGGTCGCGTAGATTTGCTTCTTAATACCTTAACAAGAGGAAAACAACCGGAGCGGGATGGATTCCAGTTGCGCAGATTAGCCGTAGAAATGGCCGTTCCATGCTTAACTTCCTTAGACACGGCGCGCGAAGTACTGCGCGTTGCTTCCAGTAAAGGTAAAGCAGGATTTGTGGGCGTCGAAGCTTTACAGGACTTTGATTTAGCCCTAAACTGATTCTTGAGGAAAGCTCCGGAAATTATGGACGGAATTGCTATATAAAAGAGGCGGCTATTCTATGAGCCTGATTGGAATAGCCTTTAAGCCTCTACAGGTTGTGTGAGCAGAGTGGATGTGGAGTGTTTCGTATGAGTAAATATGTGGAAGCAGGAAAAATCCTACAGCATGATCGGCTTAGTGCTGATGTAAGGCGCATGGTTATATATGCACCGAAGCAGGCAGCAGAGGGGAAAATTGGACAGTTCGTTAATATTCGGGTAACAAAGCAGACCGCTCCTTTACTCCGTCGCCCCATAAGTTATGCAGGCTTTGATAAGGAAAAGGGGACGTTTGAAATCATTTATCGAGTCGTGGGAGCCGGAACGACTATCATGGATACACTACGAGTGGGGGATGAGATCGATTGTTTGGGACCTCTCGGCAGAGGCTTTACTCTGTCGGAGAATATGTTACTTGTAGGCGGCGGAGTGGGAATCGCTCCTATGTTGTGCATCGTAAGGCATATGAAAGAGGGGCAAAAGGCCAAGGTGCTATTGGGATTTAGGTCTAAGGCGGAATCGTTTTGGGCTGATTTGTTTAAACCCTACGGAGTAGAAGTAGAGGTAACGACGAATGACGGATCCATGGGAACAAAAGGGTTTCCTACTATGCTCATGCCCAATGAATTAACTCAAAACGAAATCACGGGTATTGCCACTTGCGGGCCTACGCCTATGATGAAGGCGGTAGCAGAAGTAGCAAAAGAGTATCAGACTCCCTGTCAAGTGTCCCTTGAAGATCATATGGGATGTGGCGTAGGATTTTGCGTTGCCTGCAGTTGTGAAAGTGCAAGTGGAAAGAGGCAGAAAGTATGTGTTAACGGACCTGTTTTTCCGGCAGAGGAGGTGTTCTTCTGATGCTTCAAACAGAATTCTGTGGTATTAAAATGAAAAACCCCATTATTGCCGCCTCGGGAACATTTGGTTTTGGGATTGAGGCCAGAGATTTTCTGGATCTAAGTCAAGATGTAGGTGCTATTTCCGTAAAAGGGCTGACTTTAGAGCCCCGTAGTGGCAATAAGGGGATGCGAATAGCCGAGACACCTTCCGGCCTTTTAAACTGTATCGGCCTGGAAAACCCCGGTGCAGACGCCTTTAAGAAAAATATTTTACCTGCCCTGAAACGTTATGAAGTCCCTATTTTAGCAAATATTTCGGGAAATACGGTAGAAGACTACGCCCATTTAGCAGAGAGTTTATCAGTTCCCGGAATAGCGGGGTTTGAAGTAAACATCTCCTGTCCGAATGTTAAAGCGGGGGGCATGGCCTTTGGTGTGCAGGCGCAGGCGGCTGCTGAAGTAACTGCAGCAGTAAAAGCCAATACTGATTTACCGGTAATCACAAAACTTTCTCCCAATGTGACGGATATCGTATCTATTGCAAAAGCGGTAGAAGAGGCAGGGGCAGATGGTTTATGTGTGATGAATACCCTTCTAGGAATGGCTATAAATGCAGATACATGGGAACCGGTACTGGGAAATATATATGGTGGTCTTTCCGGTCCGGCGGTCAAACCCGTAGCCCTTCGATTAGTTCATCAAGTGGCGCAGGCTGTAGCGATTCCTATTATTGGTTTAGGGGGTATTATGAACGGGCGAGATGCGGTAGAGTTTTTGCTGGCCGGTGCAAGCGTTGTATCCGTAGGTACCGCTAATATGGTGGAACCAAGAGCGATTGCTATAATAGCCAAAGAACTTGAGACTTATATGAAACAAAAATCATTGAGCTCTATAAATGATTTAATAGGCAAATTGAAAATTACAGTTTGAATGATGACTTAATAAGAAAAGGATGTCCCATGAGCATGGGGACATCCTTTTGTGTTAGTAAAAACAGCTTTTGTTAATTGTTAAGGGAGGGGAATGGCTACCATGGAAGGCGAATTTTCCGATAATATAGCTGTTCCGTTTGTTATGTTTTTAATATCCTTTTGAACAACTACGATGTCTTCAGGAGGAAGACAGATCGACAAGTGAACGGTATCTAAAAATTGAGAGGAGTAAGGGTATCCTTTTTCACGCAGATACTGTTCAATTGTGCTAAAAAAAGGATATTCAGAAATAAGGTTCACCATAATGCGAGGCGCATAGAGTGTTTTTGGAGATTCGCTTAGGACAAGCGATGTACTGTGAGAGTATGCTCTGATTAATCCTCCGGCACCTAATTTAATGCCGCCAAAATATCTACTTACGACTACAACGGTGTTTGTGATCCCCGTTTTTCTCAGGACTTCAAGCATGGGTTTTCCTGCTGTACCGGCAGGTTCGCCGTTATCGGAAGAGCGCTGTTGCTCTTGGTTGGGGCCGAGGCAAAAGGCGGTACAATTATGCGTGGCATCCCAATATTTCTTACTTATACGGTGGATAAAGGACTGTGCGTCTTCTTCGCTTTGGCATGGAGCAGCGGTAGCGATAAACCGCGACTTTTCTATGATGTATTCTGCTTGATGTTCCTGAGACAGGCTGATATATTCTTTCATATTCTTTCCTCCGGAGCATGGATTTTTTTGTCATTTCAAAAACTAAGAAAATCTCTCTTCATTTTACTCCTAAAATATGTATTTGGCTAATGATAATCTTTCTTTTAAGAAATATTCAGGTTTGTGGAAAAAGATGTAAAACAGGACTACTCTCAGGGTTTGTTTTATTGACAGAGACATTTAAGAAAGGTATAATACCCGTATAGAGTATATAAAGGAGAGTGAAGACTATGTTGAGTGAGGTAGAAGTAGCGAAAGTTGCACAGCGTTTGCGCCGTATTAAAGGGCAGGTAGAAGGTATTGAAAGAATGATTCAAGATCGACGGTATTGTGTGGATACCCTGCAACAAGTTGCTGCAGCTCGTGCCGCTTTGTATCAAGTGGGGCTGATGATTTTGGAAAGCCACTCTCGCTCTTGTGTTGTAGAGGCGATCAAATCCGGACAGGAAGAAGAGACTATTACTGACTTGATGGGAGTTTATAAAGCACTTAACAAGTAATAATCTCACTTGGTGATACATGAATCGAAAAAGACGAGCCCTTGTTTGTATAAATGCGGTTCGTCTTATTTTATATGGGAAGAAGAGAGGGTCGAAAGGAAGCTAGATGAAAGAGAGAAAGGTAGAACTTGACATAACAGGCATGCACTGTGCCGCCTGTGTTAATCGTATAGAAAAGGTCGTGGCTCGTATAGAGGGGGTATTATCCGTACAGGTTAATCTCTTGACCAATAAGGGAACTGTACAATACAAAGAAGGAACATCCGCTTCAGAGGAGAGTATTATCAAAGCGATTTCAAACATAGGATTTGGGGCAAGTGTTGTTTCAGACAGCATGGAAGTTCCCAGGAGTGCCTCTATAAAGCCACAGTTATACAGGGTAATTTTATCCGCCTTGATGGCCTTGCCGATGATGATAAGTATGACAGGGCACTATTTGTTTGAGTGGCCTATGCTTCCCCATTGGGTGGAATGGATCTTGGCTTCAGTGGTTCAATTCGGTCCGGGTCTGGTCTTTTATCGGGGCGCTTGGAGCGCTGTCAAAGGAAAGGCTATGACTATGGATGTTTTAGTTGTTCTTGGCACAAGCGTGGCATATATTTTTAGCGTTTACAATATGTACACAGGTAGCCATGATATGTACTTTGAGACATCCGCATGGCTCATTACGTTTATACTTTTAGGAAAGCTGCTAGAAGAAATGGCCAAAGGAAAAACATCCGAAGCATTGCAAAAGCTACTGGGATTGCAACCGCAGATTGCTCATGTACTAAGAGAAGGAGTTTTTGTGGATGTACCTACTAAAGAGGTGCTGGTAGGAGATGTTTTACAGGTCCGTGCAGGAGAAAAAATTCCCGTAGACGGTGTTTTGTTGGAAGGCTTTTCGGCCGTCGACGAATCGATGCTAACAGGTGAAAGTCTTCCTGTAGAAAAGGAAGCGGGAAGCAAGCTGATCGGTGCGACGGTGAACACAACGGGAAGCTTTACCATGAGGGCAGAACGGATAGGTAAAGATACGATGCTGGCGCAAATTGTAGCGGTCGTAGAGGCGGCACAGAGCTCTAAAGCTTCCATACAAAGGATTGCCGATGTGGTAGCTTCTTACTTTGTGCCTGTTGTTATTGTACTTGCTCTTTTAACTATGGCAGGCTGGTATGTTATGGGAGCCGGTTCGTCGGCGATCCTTTACGGCACGGCTGTTTTGGTTATCGCCTGCCCCTGTGCCTTGGGGTTAGCAACCCCGACGTCCATTATGGTTGGTTCGGGGCTGGGAGCAGAGCATGGCATTCTCATTAAAAGTGCGGAATACTTGGAAAAGGCGGGAAAGCTGGAAGCGATTATCTTTGATAAGACTGGGACTTTAACCCGCGGTGAGTTACGTGTAACGAGAAGCGTGGTTTATGAAGGTTCGGAAAGTGACATATTACCCTATATGTTGGCTTTGGAATCGAAAACCTCTCACCCTATTGCTGCGGCGATTTTGCAATATGGAGCAGAAAAGGGGATTATTCCGAAAGAGACGACGGCATTTGCGGATGTCCCCGGAAAGGGATTGCGGGGAATCGTAAATGGATTTGAGGTACTCTGCGGACACAGTCGGTGGATGAAAGAAGAAGGGATTAATATCAGTGAATATGAGAAGGATATTTTAGAAGCGGAAGAAAACGGAATGTCTGTTTCTATAGTGGCCATTGATGGAAGAGCAAGAGGTCTTTGGGGTGTAGAAGACGAACTTCGCTCCGAAACGATGGAAGTGATTAGAATACTTAAATCTCAAGGCATTGAAGCGTGGATGTTAACGGGGGATAACAAAAGAACAGCTGCTTATATAGGTAAAAAGGTCGGTATTGATCATATCATGGCAGAGGTACTGCCACAGGATAAGGCCGGTCAAGTGGCAACACTGAAGAATTCCGGTAAACTCGTAGGCATGGTAGGGGACGGAATTAATGATGCACCTGCCCTTGTAACGGCCGACATCGGTTTTGCCATTGGTAGCGGGACGGATGTTGCTATTGAGGCGGCTGATATTGTCCTTGTTCATAACAATCTAAATACCTTGCTTTCAGCTATTGTTTTAAGCCGAAAAACGATACAAAATATTAAGCAAAATCTTTTTTGGGCGTTGATATATAATTGTATCGGCATACCGCTGGCGGCACTTGGCTATTTAAGCCCGCTTATGGCCGGAACGGCTATGGCTTTTAGCTCCGTTTCCGTTGTAACAAATGCTCTTCGCTTAAAAAGGGCGAAGATATAGACAATGGAGCCATATTTAAAAATGGCATACTTTAAAAAGGGTGTTAAGTTAAAAAACTTGACACCTCTTTTTTCTTTTGTTACAATATTTTCGGTAGGTTATGTATAAGACTTTATGCGTTGTAGAGGTGCAAAGACAGTGAAGGATATCATAGTAAAGGGAAAGCTGTTGGATTTTTATGGTGAGCTCTTGACTGAGCGTCAACGTTACTGTATGGAGCAGTATTATGAGGGAGATATGTCATTGACGGAAATTGCAGACCATATAGGTGTGTCGAGGCAGGCGGTCCATGATAATATAACTCGTGCAACAGCAGTATTGTGTGAATACGAAGAAAAACTCCATTTAATTGAAGGGGAGGAGAGAAGGCAAGAAGTAGTGAAGAAAATAGTTGCTTGTCTTGATACGATTCCTATAGATGAGGAAGAGAAAAAAATGATTGAGGCTCTTTTAGAGCAGTTATAAAAGAAAAGCGAGTATTAATATGGCGTTTGAGAGTTTATCCGATAAGTTACAAGAAGCCTTCAAGTCACTAAAGGGCAAAGGAAAAATTTCAGAAGATGATGTAAATACGGCGCTCAGACAGGTGCGCACCGCGCTACTGGAAGCGGATGTCAATTTTAAGGTAGCAAAAGACTTTACGGCTCGTATTAAGGATAAGGCAATGGGAGAAGAAGTGTTCGGCTCCTTAAATCCCGTGCAAACAGTAGTAAAGATTGTTAATGACGAATTGACGGAACTCTTGGGGGGAACGCAGAGCCGGATCACTATTTCTCCCAGACCACCTACGATTATTATGTTAGTAGGATTACAAGGGGCAGGTAAGACGACAACGGCCGGTAAATTGGCTACGTATTTGCGTAAACAAGGCAAATCGCCTCTGTTGGTTGCGGCAGACGTATATCGTCCGGCTGCGATTAAACAATTACAGGTAGTGGGTGAGCAAGTGAATGTACCGGTTTTTACCATGGGCAACCAGGTAAGTCCGGTCACGATTGCGGAAGAAGCGATTAAACAGTCTTTGTCGCAGCTTAAAGATGTGGTTATCATCGATACGGCCGGGCGATTGGCGATTGATGAAGACCTCATGAATGAGTTGGTGCAGATAAAGGGTGCTATACACCCTCATGAAATCTTGTTGGTTGTCGATGCCATGATCGGACAGGATGCGGTAACAACGGCAGAGGCTTTTAATGAAAAGTTAGGTCTGGACGGCATTATTTTAACAAAGATGGATGGCGATGCCCGTGGTGGTGCGGCGCTTTCTATAAAAGCTGTGACGGGTACCCCCATCAAATTTACGGGGGTAAGCGAAAAGATGGATGGTTTGGAGCCCTTCTATCCGGATCGCATGGCGGCTCGCATTCTCGATTTGGGAGATTTTAAGACTTTGATCGAGAACGTACAGGGCGTGATTGATGAGGAAGAAGCGAAGGCAATGGCAAAGAAACTTGCCAAGAGCGCTTTCACTTTGGATGATTTCTTAAATCAGATGCGCCAGGTGCGAAAGCTAGGCAATATGCAAAACCTGCTGGGTCTGCTTCCCGGTATGGGAAAATTCAAAGAGCAGATTAAGGATATTGATATGGACAGCAAAGAAATACGCCGAATAGAGGCTATTATCACGTCCATGACTCCGCAGGAGCGAGCTAATCCCAATGTACTTAACGGCTCTCGCAGAAAGCGTATCGCTCTCGGATCGGGCACCAAGGTGCAAGATGTGAACCGTTTGATTAAGCAGTTTGAAGATGCGCGTAAGATGATGAAGAAAATGCAAGGTGCTAAAGGTAAGAAAGGCCTTCCGCGACTACCGTTTTTGGGAGGCTGACTTATATAAGGAATTTTTTAAAGGAGGTGAAACTATGTTAAAAATTCGTTTGACTCGTTTGGGTGCTAAAAAAAGCCCTTTCTATCGCATTGTAGTAGCTGATGCTCGTGCTCCTCGTGAAGGCCGTCCTGTTGATACTATCGGTCAATATGACGCTACGAAGGCTCCTGCTATCGTGAATATTGATGAAGAAAAAGCTTTAGCTTGGTTGGGTAAAGGTGCACAACCTACCGACACCGTACGCTCCCTGTTCAAAAAACAAGGCATTATGCAAAAATTTGCTGATGCTAAGAACTAGTTGTTAATAGAGAGGCATACTATGATGAAAGAATTAATTTTATTAATTGCGAAGTCATTGGTTAAGCAGCCAGAAGCAGTGACGGTAACCTGCACTGAAAAGGATGGGATTGAAGTTTATGAAATCCATGTGGCTCCTGAGGACATGGGAAAAGTTATCGGTAAAAACGGTAAAATAGCCAAGGCCATCCGAGCTGTTGTCAAAGCGGCCGCTATTAAAGAGAACAAAAAAGTATCAGTAGATATTGTCTAAGGAGTGTAACCATGGAAGAAATGACTTTACGCGTTCCCGTTACTATTAAAGCGAAGGTAACGGAAACGTTAAAAAAGACAATCATTACCGACTTAGAGCAACGTTTATCTCTTGTTGATCAGGACTTACAACAAATTGAGTTTCAAGCTAAGCGTCTTCTAAGTGAACAAGCAAAAATTGACGCACAAGGGTTGATTACTCTTCGTCAACAAATTGAAGAAGAAAAACAAAAACGCATTGCGTTCAAGACGGAAGTAGCAGCCAAATTGAAAGATGCGGAAAAACTGGAAATTGGTTCCGAGATTACTCAGGGGACAATGGAACAGTCTGTGGTTGTAAAGATTGGCGACAATCTGGAAAAAATGATGGGTGCTGAAATTTTGCTGGAAGACGGCGAAGTTGTGGCTTTTAGAAGCTAATGACAAAAAAGGAATTTTTCACCATCGGTACTATTATTGCCCCGCACGGTGTGCGGGGTGATATTCGTATATTGCCTCAAACCGATTTTCCTGACCGTTTTTTGGATATGGAAACCTGCTACATTGATGGCAAATTATATCATTTTACATCTGCCCGTTTTCACAAACAGTTTGTATTGGCTACTTTTTCTGAGGTGCCTGATAGAAATGCGGCGGAGTTATTAATTAAGAAAGATATACAGGTAACGAGGGAAGAACTGGTAGAGTTGCCGGAAGGGCGCTACTATATTTTTGATATTGTAGGATTACCTGTTTATGATACAAAGGATAACTATCTCGGTGTGGTGAAGGAAGTATTGCAGCCGGGAGCCAATGATGTGTACGTGGTCAGCAAGGAAGGGGAACCTGATTTGCTTTTACCTGTACTGGATTGGGTTATTCTCAGCATAGATTTACAGGCGAAAAAAATGGTGGTAAATCCACCGGAGTGGATATGAAATTTGATATTATCTCTCTTTTTCCCGAACTTTTTGGAGCTTTTACGGATCACTCTATGATCAAAAGGGCTATAAGTGCCGGACATATTGAGGTGACGGTGACGAATCCGAGAGATTTTTCACGACTCAAGCACCATCAAGTCGACGATACCCCTTATGGCGGAGGAAGCGGTATGCTCATGATGGCTCCGCCGATTTTTGAAGCGGTGGAGGCAGTGAAGGAAAAAGACAAAAATTTACTGACCAGAACTATATTTTTAGGACCTGCAGGACCACGCTTTACCCAGGAAAAAGCCAAAGAATTGGCCGTTTATGACCGATTGGTGCTTATTTGCGGGCACTATGAGGGCGTAGATTACCGGGTAGAGGAGCATTTAGCAGATGAAACGATCTCTATAGGGGACTTTGTTGTCACCGGCGGAGAAGTGCCGGCAATGTTGGTAGTGGATGCGGTGGCTCGCATGATTCCCGGGGTACTGGGCGCAACCGGTGGAGCTGAGGAGGACTCTTTTTACAAACCTTTATTGGAGCATCCCCAATACACGAAGCCCTATGAATATAGGGGAATGATAGTGCCCGAGGTACTTCTTAGCGGTCATCACAAAAATATTGCTTCGTGGCGATTAAAGGAAGCATTAATCCGCACACTTCGCATTCGTCCGGATTTGCTTAAAAGAGAGTTGTCCGGAGAAGAAGAAAAAATACTAAAGGAAATACAGAAAGAACAGGGCTAAAACGTTTTGTATAGGCTAAACTAACCGAAAATAGGGGAATTTATATGGCAGGCATATACATTGGATTGGTGCATTTTCCAATTTACAATAAGCACAAGGAAATAATAACGACAGCTATTACCAATTATGATGTGCATGATATTGCCAGAGCGGCAAAAACCTACGGTGTTACCCGCTATTATATTATTCACAATATTGAGGCGCAGAAAGCGCTTGTAAAAAAGGTTATGGAACATTGGCGGACGGGATTTGGAAGCTCCTATAATCCGGATCGTAAAGAAGCCTTTGAGGAGGTAATTCTCATTGATTCCATTTCAGAGGCTATCGAAGAAATCAAACAGCTGGAGGGAAGAAAGCCAATTATTGTAACCACGGACGCCAGAACTTACGATAATACGGTAACATATTCCTTTCTTCGAAAGAGAATTGATGAAGAGAATATACCTGTGCTAATTTTATTTGGTACAGGCTATGGTATGACGGAAGAGACGATGAAATGTTTTGACTATATTTTGGAGCCTATTCACGGATGGGGCTCATATAACCACTTGTCCGTTCGCTCTGCAGTGTCCATCATTTTGGATCGATTGCGCGGCGAAATGTGGTGGAAAAAATAACAATAAGGAGGTTCCTATGGCAGGACATTCAAAATGGGCTAATATTAAGCATAAAAAAGGAAAAATGGATGCGGTTAAGGCTAAAATTACCACAAAAATAGGTCGCGAAATTACCGTAGCCGTTCGTATGGGAGGTAGTGATCCTATCGGCAATATGCGCCTAAAGCTGGCGCTTCAGAAGGCGAGAGAAAACAATATTCCCAAGGATAATATTCAGCGCGCCATACAAAAGGGATTGGGTACTACGGAAGGGGCCAATTATGAAGAGATTACCTATGAAGGCTATGGCCCCGGCGGTGTAGCGGTAACCGTAGATGTTATGACGGATAACCGTAATCGTGCGGCTGCCGATGTGCGCCATGCTTTTACAAAACATGGTGGTAATCTCGGCGAATCAGGTTGTGTGGCATGGATGTTTAACCGAAAGGGCGTTTTTGTTATTGAGGCGGAGAGCGTAAATGAAGAAGAGCTTATGCTCCTCGCTTTAGATGCGGGAGCGGAAGATATGAAAGCGGAAGGAGAAGAGTTCGTCATTTATACTTCTACTGACGCGTATGATGGTGTTGAAAAAGCCTTAGAAGATAATCGGGTAGAAACTATCGTCAGCAAGATAACGATGGTACCGGATACAACCATTGCTCTTTCCGGAGAGGATGCTGTGAAGATGCAAAAACTTATAGATGCACTGGAAGATTTAGACGATGTACAGGATGTATATAGTAATGTAGAACTTCCTGATGAGGAGGAGTAGACAAAAAGCACTCTCACCGGATTTTAAAATTCGTGAGAGTGCTTTTATCATCCCTTTTATCTATTGTTTCTCCGGTATCCGTGTTATACTAGTACCATTAGGGAGGTATGACTGTAATGGCTGATATGGACATTTTGTATCCGGTAGAAAATGCATTTCGACACCATTTGGATTTATCCGGCTATTGGTATGTGGCACTTGAAAAGGGGAATGCTTCCGGTTGGGAAAATAAAATTCCTAGGGATTTTATTTTGCCCATACCATCAAGCTTTAATGAATTCTTTTTTGGTGAAGAGGGGGAATTCTGCGGAAACATTTGGTATGAGCGATCGATTTTTATCCGAAAGGAATGGATGGGTGAAGAAGTATATTTGCGCATAGACCAAGCTCTTTATCGAAGCAAAGTTTATATTAATGGTATCGAGGCGGGAAAACAGGAGATGGGATATATGCCGGCGGTATTTGATATTACCCGGCATATTCGGTATGGAGAAGAGAACACTATAACCATTGTGGTAAATAATGAACTATCTGATCGCACATTGCCTTTAGGTACGGTAACAGAAGATGAATTTGGCAAAAAAACATTACATCCGAATCGAAATATATACCCCTACAGTGGCTTAATGGGGAAAGTGCATATTTTTTCCAAGCCGGATATGGGAATTGTGGATTTGGCTGTTGAAACGGTAATGGCTACACAGGATAGAGCTGAACTTCATTATGTAGCTGTGGTTCGAGGCAATTGCCTTGTGACGGCCACATTACGAGAACAAAGCGGCCGTATCGTGGCAACTGCGGTGGGAGGTAATGCAACGCTTATGGTAGAGCAGCCTCACCTCTGGAGTTTGGGAGACGGTTATCAGTACACCTTGGAGCTCGAGGTCAGCCGACTGGGGAAAAAGATTGATGCCTACTCTCAGCAGGTAGGGCTTCGTACATTTACTGTTAGGGAAGGGCGTTTTTATCTAAATGGCGAGGAAATATATCTAAAAGGCGTTATGTGGAAACATGGTCTGGAGAGTGGACGCGGTGTAGCAGATATTGCCTCTTTAACAAAGGATGTGAAGTTCCTTAAACATATAGGAGGCGTTGTTGTTAGTAGCGGTGCTTGCCCTTTTGATGAAAGGCTGTTAGATGTACTGGATAGGGAAGGGATTTTGGCAATTCAGGAATTGCCGGTGGCTAATCTTTTGACAGAGGAGTATACATTCGGGCTTGATGAACTGGCATCTTTACATGAAGAACTGGGAAAATCCATGGTGAGAAGAGACAAGAACCGTGCGTCCGTCATCATGTGGAGTGCGGGCGAAGAGTTGCAGCTTACAGAGGAGTATGTGCCTAAGCTGGAAAAAGTTATGGCGGAAATGAAACGCTATGATTTACAGTCACGACCGGTTTTTTATACTTGGGATGGAAAGCGAGGCCCCGAAGAGGAAAACGGAGCCGGACTTTGTGATGTACTTGCCTTACATGGAGCACATTTTGGCAGAGAAGAAGAGATTGAAAAAATGCTGGCGCAAAAAATACAGGCATGGGCAAAAGCGTATCCGGACAAGGCTATTATTCTTGCATCTTATGGGGAGTCTGTTGTGGGAAGTGAGTCGATGCGCATGGTAAAGGGTAGTCCTTTTTACCAGAGGAAATGCTTCCGTGCTTATCACGGGCTGTTTGACAGGCTTTCTATGGTGCAGGGTGAGATAGTGTGGAACTATATTGATTATGCCCCCTACGATGGAGGAGAGGGGGGTTGTAAGTATGGAGGTATTTTAAATTCCCTCCATGAACCGACAAGCATTGTGGAGACCATAAAAGATCGTTGGCTTAGAGGTCGTAAAAAAAGCGATCTCATGATGACGGCTTTTAGAGTTAACGGTCGAGAATAAAAGTTCTATGGAGTTATTACTTTGTTTTATTAAGTAAATCGCGGTGAATTCGATACAAACTATAGAGTAGATAAAATATATCAAAAAATGTTTTACAAAAAGAGCAGGAACATGCGATGAAATTACATGTGCCTGCTCTTTTTATATATGATTTTGTAAGATTATCTGCCATCCTGCTTTGTTAACCATCTTTTTAATATGGGAATGCGTTCTCCGTCTCGTCGCGTCAATCCCTTGAAAATTACCATTAAAGCTATGTAGATGACGGAGCCGAGAAATGCTGTTACAAGAAAGGATAAAAAAGACGGAAGAAGAGGCGCTGCTAAAGCGTGGAATTTGAACATGGAAATTCCCATGATAGAGGCACTGATAATATTTTTCCAGAGAATGGAAAAATCTAAAAAATAGCCTGAATACTTTTTGACAAAAAATAGATTCAGCAAAGCGGCAAAACCGATATCGGCTACCGTTGCGTAGGCTGCACCGGTGATGCCGAGCCACGGCAAAGCTGTTAAGTTCCAGTTGAGAAATACTTTAATCGCCGCGGCTAAAGCCATATTAATAACGGGGATAGACGGTTTTCCAAGACCCTGTAATATGCCTGTTGTTACTTGATGGAGGCCGAGGAAGAAAATGGCTACGGCCAGTGTTTGTGTCGGCACAGCAGCTTTTGGAGCGTTGTAGATAAGTGTAACAATGGGTTCTGCCAGTACATAGAGCATAATACTGAACGGAACGGTAGCCATGAAGGTAAGTCTCATGGCGCCGGATACGCGAAAATAAATGCTGTCCTTATCGTCTCTAGAGAGGGCATCGGAAATGGCGGGAACCAAGCTGGTAGCCAAGGAAGCAGTTAAAATAGTGGCTAAATTGACGAGAGGTACTGCCATGCCCGTAAGATAACCGAACAGTTCCGTTGCTTCGGAGGTTGAAAAGCCTGCTGCTTCCAGTCTGCGAGGTACAATTAGGAGATCTAAATTGGAAACGAAAGGAAGAAGGATACTCGCTAACGATATGGGAATGGCCAACTTAATAAGCTTTTTAATTATGGTTCTCGTCGACTCTTGGGGATATTTGAAGTGTGTCTCGCTTGGAATGGCGGGAAGTTTTCTGTAAAAGTAGAATAATACAAACAGTGCAACCAGTGCACCGGCACCGGCGCCCATGCTGGCACCTCCTGCCGCATAAGCCAGACCATGAGGTAATAGATAAGCGGCTCCTGCCAGCATAACAATAACACGGACTATCTGCTCTGCAATTTGACTAATCGCCGTAGGGGCCATTTGTTGCCAACCTTGCAGATATCCTCGAAAACAAGAGAGCAAGGTAACCAAAAAAATAGCCGGGCAGAGTGCCAATAGGGAATAGTACGCGCGGGACTCTAAAATGATCTGGGAAGAGATCAGCCAATGAGCTACAAGGTACATAAGTACGCTGAAGAAAAAGCCTGTAGCGCATAATAAAGAAAATGAGATTTTAAAAACTCGTTGAGCTCCCCGATAGTCACTGTGGGCAATTTTCTCGGCTGTCACAATGGAAATTGCTACTGGAATGCCGGCACTGGACACATTGAGGGCCAACAGGTAGATGGGAAAGGCCATTTGGTATATGCCAATTCCTTCTCCGCCAAGGATACGGGAAAGTAGGATCCAATTGATGCTGCCGATGGCTTTTACAATAAAGCCGGCAACGGTCAGGATGAAGGTTCCCTGTAAAAATCGATTGACCATATATGCTCCTAAACAAATACCTCGTTTAATACCTTATTCTACCATACTTCTTTTAGAGAATAAAATAAAAAGAGCTTCTTGTGCCGGGGAGTAAAGCTTGCTTTGGAGAAAGCGATTTGCCCGGAAAGGAGCTCTTTTATATATGAGATACTAATTACTTTTCTTACCTATTAAATCCGGTTGGAAGAGTTCAGCACATTTTTGATTTTGTGAGAAACCATACCTTTTATGGCATCGCGGGCCGGACCAAGATACTTACGAGGGTCAAATTCGGCAGGATTGTTTACCAGGTACTCACGGATAGATGCAGTCATAGCCAATCGGAGATCCGTATCAATATTGATCTTGCATACTCCCATTGTTCCGGCTTTTAGGAGCATATCTTCGGGAACGCCTTGCGCTCCGGGGATGTTGCCGCCAAAGTCGTTACATTTTTTTACAAATTCCGGAAGTACCGTAGAAGCACCGTGCAAAACAAGAGGAAAATCAGGAAGCAATTTGCTGATTTTTTCCAATCTCTCGAAGTCGAGGTATGGAGTTCCTTTAAATTTATAGGCTCCGTGGCTGGTTCCGATAGCGATGGCTAGGGAGTCGACGCCCGTACGCTCTACAAACTCTACGGCTTGATCAGGATCGGTAAAAATAGCGTCTTTTTCGCTCACGCTGACAGCATCTTCTACGCCTGCCAAGCGACCGAGCTCGGCTTCTACCACAACGCCGTGAGCATGGGCATACTCTACTACTTTTTTGGTAAGGGCGATATTTTCTTCAAAAGGATGCTTAGAGCCGTCAATCATGACAGATGTAAAGCCTCCGTCTACGCAAGATTTGCATATTTCAAAATCCTCGCCATGGTCAAGGTGTAGACAAATAGGTAGATCGCCGGAATCTTCCAAAGCGGCTTCTACCAGTTTGACCAAGTATATATGCTTGGCATACTTACGAGCTCCGGCAGATACTTGTAAGATAAGAGGGGATTTTTCTTCCTTGGCGGCATCTACGATGCCTTGAATAATTTCCATGTTGTTTACATTGAAGGCGCCGATAGCATATTTGCCTTCGTATGCTTTTTTAAACATCTCCGTACTTGTTACTAATGGCATAATACTCCTCCTTGTGATATATCGTTTAATAGCTCATCCGCATAATATCATACAACGTATTAGACTTTTTTTGTGAACGTATAATGATTCGGACAAGCAGAGACTAATCCAAGTTAATCATAACATTTACCATATCTTTAGGCAATGGGGCGGTAGCGTGTATTTCTCTCTTTGTTATAGGGTGAATAAAAGTTAGGGAAGAGGCGTGAAGAGCCTGCCTTTTAATATGTTCCGAGGAACCGCCGTACAAGTCGTCGCCCAAAAGAGGAAATCCCAGATGCGCACAGTGAACGCGAATTTGGTGGGTTCGCCCCGTATGGAGAACAAAGCGAAGCAAAGAGTAATTTTCGTTAGCCTTAATTCTTTTTATGTCCGTAATGGCCGATTTTCCTAAAGCAGTACAGGTTCGCTCAATAATACTGTTTTCTTTTCGACCGATGGGCCAGCGAATGGATGCATATGGGGAAGGAAAAAGGCCGGATGTCAGTCCGAGATATACTTTGTGCATGGGCAGACCTTTGCTGAAAAGGTGTTGTATATGTGGTGTTTTTGCAATGGCAACAATTCCGGAGGTATCTTTGTCGAGACGGTGAATGGGATGTAAAGATACGGGTGTATTTTCTTTTTTGTAGTAGTATCGAAGAGACTGTATCAGCGTTTCCGTTCTTTCTTTGGCGGTTGCATGCATGAGAAGACCGGCGGGTTTATTTAGAAGTAGTAGGAAGTCATCTTCAAAAAGAATATCTTCTGCCGGACAATAGCCGGAGTAGATAGGTGAAACTGTTTCGGAAGACTCAAAAGGAATGTATACGGACAAGGAGTCTCCATCATGAAGAGGTGTTTCCCACTTAGCCGGCAGAGTATTAATATATACGATTCCTTCGCGACGGAGCCTTCGCCTCATGGTTTGTGATATGCCTGCCAAACGCAGTGTTTTGCCTATGGATTGGCGAGAGTGTTCGGTTTTTACAAGTAGGTCCAATATGTGAATCATGGATGGAGTGTTCCTTATTTTATAAAAAACTCTGTAAAGTCATAGTATGGTTAACAGTTAAAAATAAAAAAGAATATTCGTTTTTTTCGATAAAGATGAGGTACATATATTTATAAATCAACACTTTTATGGTAAACTAAATGTAATTGTGTGTGCAAGCGATTTTTAGCTCGCATAACAGATTGAGGATAAGTCATAAAATTAAAGAATGCTTATTCCAAAGAATGGAGGTACATATGGCTAAGGATTGTTCATTCGACGTGGTATCTGAAGTAAATATGCAGGAAGTGGATAACGCAGTGAATCAAGCAAAAAAAGAGATTTCCACTCGCTATGATTTTAGAGGAAGCAAATGCAGTCTGGAGTTGGAGGGGACAGGTATCAAGGTGTTGGCTGATGATGAATACAAACTTGGTGCGGTTATCGATATTTTACAGAGCAAGATGGTTAAGCGTAATGTATCGCTGAAAAACTTGGATTACGGAAAAATTGAGCCCGCATCCGGTGCAACGGTTCGTCAAATGGTGACCATAAAAAAAGGCATTTCCAAAGAAGTTGCCAAGGATGTGGTGAAGGTAGTAAAAAATGCAAAGTTAAAGGTAAGTACACAGATTATGGATGATCAGGTACGCGTAACGGGGAAGGATAAGGACGATTTACAAGCTGTTATCCAGCTCCTGAAGAGCGAAGATTTTCCGGTGGAACTTCAATTTGTGAATTTCCGTTCCTAATATAAAGAGGAACGGGATTATTGGCTACCGTTTCTCTTATGAGAAAGGGCATGTATATATTTAACTGCCCTTATCCCTATAGGGAGGATTTATGGATGTAAAAGAAATGAAGGGTGGTTATACAACCGGTTCCTGTGCCACAGCAGGCATGAAGGCGGCCTTAATGGCATTATTATCGGAGGAAGAACCATCCGCGGTGGAAGTGGAAAACCCACAGGGAGAATTTATTCGTGTACCTATTAAAGCGGTTGAAGTTCTCTCTGTAGATATGGCAAAGGCCGTAGTTATTAAAGATGCCGGTGATGATCCGGATGTGACGCATGGTACATCTGTAGAAACAACGGTGAAGCTATTGGATGAGCCGGGACTTGTTTTTAGGGCCGGTAAGGGGGTCGGTAGGGTAACGAAACCGGGATTGGCGTTGCCCCCGGGAGAACCTGCCATTAATCCGGGGCCCAGGAAGATGATGGATATTGTCTACCAAATGTATTGCCCGGAGGGGAAGGGCGTGGAGGTTACCGTTTCGGTTCCTGCCGGTGAAGAACTGGCCAAACATACCTTAAACGAAACACTTGGTATTATAGGTGGTATCGGTATCATTGGGACAAGTGGAATTGTAAAGCCTATGAGTGAAGAAGCTTTCAAGGACTCTCTGGTGCCTCAACTACAGGTTATAAAGGCTTGCGGTCATGAAACGGCTATTTTGGTACCCGGACGTATCGGTCAAACTTTGGCAGAGAAAATTTTGCGAATCAACAAAGAACAAATGGCGGAAACAAGCAATTTTATGGGATTTATGCTTGAACAGTCCGTAAAAGAGGGATTTAAAAAAATCGTCGTTATCGGCCATTTAGGAAAGATAGTTAAGCTGGCAAGCGGGAGTTTTCATACGCATAATCGGATGAGCGATGGGCGTATTGAGACAATGGTAGCCTATGCCGGCTTAGAAGGGGCTGATGTAGAGACTTTGCATCGCATAATGGATTGCCAAACTACAGAGGCAATTATGCCTATTATTACGGAAAAAGGCCTAGAAGCCGTGTATAAGCGGGTCGCAGAGCGTGCAAGTCTTCGCTCTATGCGCTACATTGCACAGCAGGCAAAGGTGGGAATCGTGCTGTCTACATTAGGCGGAGAGATACTTGCTATGAGTGAAACGGCCAAACAGATTGGAGAGGAAGACGGATGGAACATACCATCTACATTGTAGGAATCGGCCCGGGAAACCCTGATTATGTGGTTCCGAAAGGATTGGATTGTATCGGCAGGGCTGAGGTTCTAATAGGAAGTGCGAGGGCTCTTGAGGATTTTGCTAAAACGGATCAGATAACCTATCCGGTAGCGGGGAAGCTGACGGAAATGACGGAGTTTATTCGTAGCCACTTGGAGTGTACGGATGTAGTCGTCATGGTTAGTGGCGATCCCGGTTACTATAGTCTGCTTCCGTATTTAAAGAAACAGTTTTCCGAGCACCGCATAGAAGTTATTCCCGGTATAAGTTCCATAACATATGCGTTTGCCCGATTGGGAGAACCATGGCAAAATGCAGAACTATTGAGTTTTCACGGACGAGTGCCCCCTGTGGAAAAGCTCGCTTATAAAGAGGGGCGGGCACTTGGTTTTTTAACGGATAAAGAGTATAACCCCGCACATATTGCAAAAATCCTTATGACACACGGTTGGACTCCTGACACTAAGGCGGCGGCTTGTGAACGCTTAAGTTACGAAGATGAGCGTATTGTGCGAGGAACATTACAGGAAATCAGTGAATTAGAAGGATTTTATCATTCCGTATTGGTGGTGACAGGATAATGTTTTTTTGGGGAATCCCTGATGAAGAGTTTATTCGTGGCGATGTGCCGATGACAAAGCGGGAAATACGCGTGGCTGTCATGAATGAAGCTCATATAGAGGAAAACAGTATTGTTCTCGATGTAGGGGCCGGAACCGGCTCCATGTCCATAGAGGCTGCTTTAGGAGCACCTAAGGGGCATGTATACGCCATAGAGCGATTTGCTAAAGGCATCGATTTAATTCGTCAGAATGCTGAAAAGTTTGGCGTCGAGAATATTACAATTATTGAAGATAAGGCTCCGTCGGGCATGGAGAATTTACCTCCTCTTGATGCGGTTATAATCGGTGGCAGTGCAGGTGGTATGGGTGCTATTTTGGATGAGACGGAGCGCCTTTTAAAACCGGGTGGTCGTTTGGTGGTAACGGCAGTAACCGTGGAGACGGCTGATGTTATTTTAAAAGAGCTGAAGGGCAGACCGTTCACATATGAAGGATATCAATTGCAGGTTAACCGCTTACGAAAAGCGGGCCCTTATCATTTATTGAATCCCTTAAGCCCTATCACGATTGTAACGGCTATAAAAACGGACAAGGAGGCATAGCATGGCACAGGTATATATAGTAGGAGCGGGACCGGGAGATCCTGAACTGATTACAAGAAAAGGGCATCGCTTACTGAGTGAGGCGGATGTGGTCATTTATGCGGGATCCCTGGTGAATCCTGCCATACTGAAAGCATGCAAAGAAGGTGCGGATATTCATAACAGCGCTACCATGAATTTGGATGAGGTGCTGGAAGTGATGAAGCAATCCGTGGCACAGGGAAAGACGGTGGTTCGTCTTCATACCGGTGATCCTGCCATTTACGGAGCTATTCAGGAACAGATGGATGAATTGGAAAAAATGGGAATAGATTATACCGTGGTACCTGGAGTAAGTTCTTTCTTGGCCACGGCAGCGGCATTAAAACAGGAATACACTTTACCCAACGTATCGCAGACGGTTATTATCACTCGTCTCGAGGGCCGTACCCCTATGCCCCCGAAAGAAAAGCTGTCTCTTTTAGCTTCTCATGAGGCAACTATGTGTATTTTCCTAAGTGTACAAATGCTCGATAAAGTAGTAAAAGAGCTTATTGAGGGAGGATACAAACCGACTACTCCGGTGGCGATTGTAGTGAAGGCGTCATGGCCGGATCAGCGCATTATTCGAGGTACTTTGGAAACCATTGCCGAACAGGTGGAGAAGGAAGGCGTGCTTCGTCAGGCTATGATTGTGGTGAGTAATGTATTAAACAGTGAATATGAACTGTCAAAGCTGTATGACAAGGGCTTTAGTCATATGTTTCGGAGCGCAAAGGAATGAGAACGGCTATTTTATCCGTGACGGAACGGGGGGCCTTGCTCGGACAGAAACTCCGAGAGTTCCTTGCCGGAGAGGTTATGTGCTATGAAAAGGAAGGACGTTTGAGCGGTAAAGAGGCCATTTCGTTTACTTCCATGGGGGAAGTAGTAGAAGAAGTGTTTTTTACATGTGATCGTCTTCTTTTTATTACGGCGACAGGTATAGCGGTGCGTATGATAGCTCCCTGTATTCAGCACAAATCAAAGGATCCTGCCGTTTTGGTTATGGATGAGCGGGGACAATTTACTATCAGCCTCCTGTCAGGGCATTTAGGTGGCGCAAATGAATGGGCGCAGGAAATTGCTTCTCATATCAACACCATTCCCGTTATTACAACGGCAACCGATGTAAACGGAATGCCTGCACCTGATGTATTGGCCCGCAAATTGGGACTGGAGGTAGAAGATTTCTCTGTTCTTATCAAGACCAATGCGGCTATTGTAGCGGGAGTTGATGTACAGTATTATGTTGATGATAATCTTTTTCTCTTAGAGGAATATCATAAAATAGCGGAAGTGGAAGGGATTCATCTACAAAGTTTGGAAGAGGCGCTAAAAGGGGGATGCTTTTCGGAGTCACAGGTGCGCGTGGTTATTACAGATAATATAAAATCATTACCCGGCAGCACACTATACCTACGACCCAAAACGATGGTAATCGGCATTGGTTGCCGGCGCGATACTCCGGAGGAGATGCTTGCTCATGCGGTAATCTCTTCATTGGAGAACTTGGGAAAAGCAAGAAAAAGCATATTCAGCTTTGCCTCCGTGGATGTAAAGGCTGATGAGAAGGGGCTACTTTCTCTGGCCAGCCATTGGAATATCCCCATAGTTTTTTATGGTCAGGAAGAAATGAAAAGTTTAGTAGAAGAGCTGGACTTGGAAGAATCTAATTTTGTAAAAAATACGATAGGAGTAGGAAACGTATGCGAGACAACATCATTATTGACGGCCAAGAGCCGAACACTCTTACAGGAGAAAACAATTTATCCGAGAACAACGGTGGCAGTGGCAAGGGTAAACTTGTCGTTGTCGGAATTGGTCCGGGCAATGCGGAGGAAATGACTCCTCATGCTAAACGAGTGATTTTAGAAGCCGATAAGGTGGTAGGATATTTTACATATTTACAGTTAATCAAAGACTTAATCGTAGATAAGCCTCAGGTGGGAACAGGTATGATGCAGGAAGTAGATCGCTGTCAACAGGCAGTTGATCTCGCCGTTGAGGGATACAATGTTGTGGTTGTGTCCAGTGGAGACTCCGGTGTGTACGGAATGGCGGGGCTTGTGTTGGAACTGGCTAATAAGGTGGACGCGAGCAAGAGGCCGGAAGTAGAAATTGTGCCGGGGCTTAGTGCGGTGAACATGGCAGCCTCCGTTCTTGGAGCTCCTCTTATGCATGACTTTGCCGTTATTAGTCTTAGTGATCTCATGACGCCATGGGATTTGATCACGAAACGTGCGGACTTGTGTGCTCAAGGCGATATGGTAATTTCTCTTTACAATCCAAGAAGTAAAAAGAGAGTGAGTCATTTGGAAGAGGTGCGCGAGATTGTAATGAAGTATCGCGATCCGAAAACTCCGGTGGGAATTGTAAGAAAGGCAGGTCGTGCCGGTCAGGAGATGGTAATTTCTGATCTGGAGAATTTTACAAAGGAAGATATTGATATGCAAACCCTTGTAATTATCGGCAACAGCCAAACTTATGTTGAGAATGGCCGCATGATTACGCCACGCGGCTATAAACTATGATTTGGGTTATTGCCGGCACCTTAGATGGACGACAGCTGGCAGTAAAATTGGCGGAGGAAACGAAAGAATCCATTTTTGTTTCCGTAGTGAGTGAGTATGGGTCGCAATTGGCACAACATGAAGGTATTGAGGTTCATACGGGACGTCTTAATGAGGATGCCATGCGCAAAATCATAAGAACCAAACATATTAAGCTATTGGTTGATGCCAGTCATCCTTATGCGGCGGTGGTGACGGAAACGGCGGCGAAAGCGGCGGAAGAAGAACGCATTCCCTATATTCGTTACGAACGAAAAGAGGCGGAACTACCGATTTATGATCGGTTGCATCGAGTTTCCGGCGAAGTCGAAGCAGCTATATTGGCCGGTTCCCTTGGTAGCCGGATTTACCTCACTACGGGGAGCAAAACATTGCCTGTTTTTGTGAAGGCGGAAGCGTTAAAAAACAAGGAAGTATGGGCAAGAGTATTGCCTACAGCTGAGGTAATAGCGGAGTGCGAAGCTTTGGGTCTAAGCCCTAAGTACATTATCGGCATGCAGGGGCCCTTTTCTTATGCGATGAATCGGCTTATGTTTGAGGAAACAAAAGCGGAAGTAGTGATTATGAAAAACTCAGGACTGGTGGGAGGCACGGATACCAAATTGGCGGCAGCTATGGATTTGGGAGTACATATCGTACTAATAGACAGGCCCCGGCCCTTGGCGAATAAAAATATTGTACATACACCGGAAATGGTGGTTCAGTTATGGAGGAGAGAAAGCGATGGAGTTTATTAAAAATCCAAAAGAGATTGAAGATAAAAGCATGCAAATTATAGCACCTTATCTGGAGGGACTTAATCTAACGCCCGATGAAGTACGCGTATATTCCAGGACGATTCACGCATCGGGAGATGTGGAGTATGCAAAATTGGTGAGAACCAGTGAAGGCGCTGTAGCTAAGGGTATTGAGGCTTTGAATGGTGGAGCTCATATCTATTGCGATGTTGAAATGGTACGCACAGGCATAAACAAGAATGCATTGGCGCAAAAGAACAGTGAAGTTCACTGCTTAATCGGTGATGAAAAAGTAGCCGCTTTGGCTAAAGAGTTAGGTGTAACCCGATCTATTGCCGCTATGCGTACCTTCGGTAAGAAGCTGGATGGGCAAATTGTCGCTATCGGAAATGCTCCGACCGCATTGTTTGAAGTGCTTCGCTTGGCCTTAGAAGAAGGAATTAAACCTGCTCTGATTGTAGGGATTCCGGTAGGCTTTGTGGGAGCGGCGGAGTCAAAAGATTACTTAGCTGAGGTATCTCCGGTACCTTACATTACAGTTAAAGGCAATAAGGGAGGTAGCCCTATTGCGGCATCCGTTATCAATGCTCTCCTTTATACGAATGTTAAACGAGATGAAATGTTGTTTGTAGAAAAGAAGTAAACCTATGTTATCACCTGAAATTGCACAAAATAAACGGTTATTGCATAAATTGGGGATTGTAATATTCTTTTTGGCCATAGCGTTGGCTTCCATGGTTTTGTCATTAACTTTTGGTTCCGCTGATATAGGATTGACCAAAATTTGGCAAACACTGTGGGCTACCACGATTTCGGATTCACAGGAATTAGTTATTTGGAATATTCGTTTTCCTCGTAATATAGTAGGAGCCTTAGTAGGCGCGAATTTGGCAGTAGCAGGTGCTATTTTACAGGCGGTTATGAAAAATCCGCTGGCAGATCCGCAAATTGTGGGGGTGTCCTCCGGTGCGGGACTGGCCGGTGTTATTGTGCTTATCCTCTTTCCTCATTATGAATATATTGTTCCTCTTGTATCCTTTGTAGGTGCATTGGGAGCCGCTTTAATGGTGTATTCATTGGCATGGAAAAATGGAATTCGCCCATCCCGAATTATTTTGGCCGGAGTGGCCGTAGCTGCCTTTTTAGGCTCCGGTATATCTGCCTTACTTGTATTTTATGGAGATCGCGTACAGGGTGCGCTCCTGTGGATGGTGGGAGGATTGGCGGCACGGAGTTGGCCTCAAGTCTATGTATTAGTACCCTATACCGTGTTTGGGCTTCTTTTTGCCTTTTTGGGAGCAAAGAGACTGACTATTTTAAATTTAGGTGATGAAACGGCTCGCGGGTTGGGGCTTCCCGTAGAGCAGACACGATTTTCCATGACTGCAGTGGCGGCATTGCTGGCTGCGAGTGCGGTAAGTGTGGCAGGGCTTATCGGATTTGTAGGGCTTGTGGTTCCTCATATCGCTCGCATGCTGATTGGGACGGATTATCGATTCTTGCTCCCCGGGTCGGCTTTTTTAGGCGCTACTACCATTGTTATCAGTGATACGGTCGGGAGAGTGGTGTTTAGTCCCGTTGAAATACCGGTTGGTATTATTATGGCTTTTTTTGGGGCCCCCTTCTTTTTGTATTTATTGAGGAGGGATAACTGATGGCTGCTATTGATATATGTAATATTAGTGTGTCCTTCGGCGAAAAAGACATATTAAAGAATATTAATTGGTCTATACCGGAAGCCAAAATATCGACCATTCTCGGACCTAACGGTTGTGGAAAAAGTACATTATTAAAAGTTGTAACAAATAATTTAAAGCCCTTAGCTGGCACAGTACTGCTAGGTGGAAAGACGTTAAGTGAGTATTCCCATCTTGCCTTGGCACAGCAGATGGCGTTTTTGCCACAGGCTCCGGAACTTCCTAAAGATATGCTTGTGGAAGAGCTGGTCTACTGCGGGCGGTTTCCTTATCAAAAGTGGTGGAAAAGCAGTGCAAAAGAAGATCGTATAGCTGTTGAGGAGGCCTTAAGGCTTACAAAAACACTGGATATGAAGGAACGATTGGTGGTCTCTCTTTCCGGTGGTGAACGGCAACGCGTTTGGATCGCTATGGCTTTGGCTCAGCAACCTAAAATTTTACTATTGGATGAGCCTACTACATATTTGGACATAAATCATCAGTTGGAAACGCTGGAATTGTTAAAGCAGCTTAATCGAGAACAGGGGTTAACGGTAGTCATGGTGCTTCACGAAATGAATCAAGCCATGCAGTACTCCGATGAACTGGCGGTTATTCATAGAGGGATATTGGTAGCCCATGGATCCCCTCATAAGGTTATGACCGGGGAACTCTTGGAAGAGGTGTTTTCTGTTGCCGCTTCTATCGAGTGCGATGAGGAAGGGTCTATTTACACGCGAATAAAAGGTCTTGTGCGGGAAAAACAGAAAAGTGAGCATATGAGCCTTAAATAAAGTATAAAAACAGATAATTGTGAGGGAGGATATATAATGGTTGAAATGAGTGAAACGGTGTTATTTTTGTCGGTGGGACCATATTTACTGGCGTGTTTGTTTTTGTTGGCTCTAAAAAAACAAAATATAACACGAATAGATACATTTATGTCCATGCTCTTTGCCATTATTTTAGTATTTATCTATCTTTTGATGCCTAATGCGGAAGGCTTTTCTACAGATCCCAATCTCTATCTTATGCTTATGTTCGTGAAGGCTCTTATCGTTACGATTGGTTTTTTCAATGTGAATAAACATATTGAGACACTATTATATCGATATGTGTTATTTGTATTGTGGATTATAGGTGTGGAGTTCCGTCTTTTTACTATGCTTGATATTTTGGTGTTTTATGCCCTTCTCTTTGGCGTAGGGGCGCTGAAGAAGAAATGGGCTGTAAAAAAAGAGGGGCAATAAAAATTTATAGCACTAGTTTTCTAAAAAGAGAGCGGTCAAAATCCGTTGTTGTTGATACATATGAAGGCACTTCAATAGCAACGGACGCGATGATTGCTCTCTTTTATCTTTACAGTCAATCGCGAAGGGGTTAATTGACAAGAAATATCAAAAAATGTATTTATAATGTAAGAATGATAGGTAAGAATTTTTATAGAAAAAAATAATAATAGTAGACAATAAGCTTCTTTTTACTATGCTATACGTAATAAATGAGAGTATATCATTATTATTTTGAAAAATGTCGGGTCTTTATATTGATAATAACTTACAAAATGTAGTATTATATTGATGGTCATAAGAAGAAAAAGCACAACCATAAGGAGGCTTTTATGAAGAAAATAGCAATTATCTATTCAAGCAGGACGGGGAATACAAAAAAAGTAGCGGAGTACCTGTATGGTGGCGAAAGCGAGCGCTTTGATTTATTTGCTGTTGAAGAAAGTCCGAAGTTAGATGACTATGACTTTATTGCTTTTGGATTTTGGGTTGATAGAGGGGGCCCTTTTCATACATGTAAGCCCTATATGAAGACCATTACGGGGAAAACGATATTCTTGTTCCAGACGCTTGGTGCAGAGGCTATGGGAAATCATGCTATGACATGTATGGCCAGCGGTGGGGCCGCTTTGGGCGAAGATTGCCATGTAATAGGCACATTTTCCTGTAGAGGAGCCATTGAACCGGCATTGATTGAAATGATGAAAAAAATGCCTGCCGGATCTCCTCATGCAGCAACAGAAGAAAACATGGCAAGATGGGCTAGTGCAGCCAGCCATCCGGACGAAGAAGATCTAAAAGCGGCTAAAGAAGCATTTGAAAAAGCTATTGCCACTTATGAACGCTACTATATGAAAAAGTAAGTGTTCAGTAATGATAAAACCTTACAGGTGTAAGGAAATGCTAGCCGTATGAGCCATTCGGCCTATGCGAGAGCGGATTGATTTTGGTGTAAGAGCGCCTGTGGACATGAGTACGGTATTGTTCATGGGTGCTTTTCTTTGTTCTTGGGTTTTAAGCATACTGTTTAGTTAGGAGGAATTACGTTGTTTGATCAATTACTTCACATGTTTAATGCAGGCGGACTTGTTATGTACCCGCTGGTTTTATTCTTATTTGCCGCAACCACTATCGGGTTTGAACGATTTTCATATTATAGAAAGTATAGGGGCTCTATAGCTATATTGGAGTCTACTGTAAAGAGCAAACGTGAAGGCGATGACTGGAAAGGCCTGGTAGGGGAGTTGTCAAATTCGGAAGACCCTGTGGCAAAAGCACTTGGTCTCGTTCTTAACAGAGCTAAGAATCGCATGAATTTACAAAGTCGTCTGGAAGACCAAATTGGGCAGGCTTCAAGCGCGCTAAAGTATGGTCTTGATTGGCTAAGTATGATTGTTACGATGGCGCCTTTGTTGGGTTTATTGGGGACGGTTATCGGTATGATTCGCTCCTTCCAGGTTATGGGCGGTGCGGCAGATTCCCCAATGGTTATTACAGGCGGTGTCAGCGAGGCGTTGATTGCTACGGCAATGGGGCTCTGTGTGGCGGTAGTTGCGCTGATATTCCATAGTTGTTGTGCTCATAGAACCAATCTATATATATCTAAGCTGGAAGACAGCTTTGGTCAAATGTTGGATATTTATGATGGGAGTAGTGCCGAATGAGAAGACGCAATCTTAGAGTAGATGAAGAACCGGCAATTATGATTATTCCTATGATCGATATCGTATTTTTCTTGCTGGTGTTCTTCATGATAAGTACTTTATATATGAATACAGAGCAACAAATTCCTTTATCTTTGCCCAAGGCGGCATCTTCGTCGGCTAAGACTATTGAGCCCGTATCCGTGACGCTTACAAAAGAGGGGCGGGTATTTATTGGAAAAGATGCGGTAAAGGCAGAGGAGCTACAGGGAAAAATTTCCGGTATGTTAGCACAAAACAATGCACAAGCTTTTGTTATCCGTGCTGATGAAGGAATCGCCTACGGTAAAGTTATTGATGCATTAAATGCACTAAAATTGGCCGGGGCCTCTCATGTAAGTGTTGCGACAGAACGGAAGTGATGGTATGTGGGGAGTCGATTATAAACAATCATTTATGGCATCCTGTATACTCAATTTACTTTTAGCTTTATGCCTTGCCTTTGCACTTGAGAGCGCGGACACTGTAAAAAAGGTAAAGCCCATGGATGCACCGGTGCGGATTGATATGGATTTATACAAGGTGCAGGGGACGGATAAAAATAAGCCTATAGGTAGAAGTGCGGGAGGTGCCGCAGCAGGAGATCCTACAAAACCCTATGTCGGGCCGACCGTAAATAAAGCAAGCTCCGACAGCCCTGCTCCGGCGGCTAAAAATGACTATTTAGGAGGAACAACACCTTCAGAGTCAGGCGGGATCGCTCCCAGCGGTGTTGAAGGAGGAACGGGCACAGGAGAAGCCGGAGGCGGTTATGGAGGCACCAATACGGAAGGGCACGGCATCGGCGAAGGCGTTGGCCCTTCCGGTGAGGGAATCGGTGGCGGCAACGGCTACATTGATATGGATGAGTATATCGGTCGATTGAATAGTATGAAGTCTTACCCTCCGCAGGCAGTACAGCGCGGATTGGAAGGAACCGCTGTTTATAGTGTTACCTTTTCTGCATCTGGGGAAGTGGTTAGTGTGTCTTTAATTCAATCTTCCGGTCATGGTATTTTGGATAGAGCCGGAGAAAGCTTGATTTGGAGTGGCGGCAATATTACAAATACTACAGGTGAAGGTCATACAGCGAACATTCCTTTAAGCTATCGACTAAATTAAGGGAAATAACAAAATAGCCGATTGGGGTAGAGGCGCTTTTGCACAAGTTGGAATGCATTGCGGTAAGTTTCCTAAGTAATCGGCGTAGGGGAAGGATATATATAAAATGGATAATTTAGATGCTTTGCTATCCGCCATGAATCCGGAAGAAAGGCGATGGCTGGTGGGAAATGAAACAGATAATCCTTTAGAAGAGGCGTTTGACCATAAACGTGTGGTTCATCCGGGAACGGGGGGAAAACCTATTTTTATGCCCGATGAGCAACAAGTGTTGTGGGAAGAACTCATGAGTGAAGAGGGCGATAAAAATCCTCGTATGGCATATATTCATGTGCCTTTTTGTGAAAAAAAATGTTCTTATTGCAAATTTTTTCAAAACGCATCACAGGAAGCGCAAATGAAAAAGTATGTGGATAATGTAATAAAAGAACTGGAGCAAGCCTCTACATATAAAAGAATACAGTCCGGCAAGATTAACACGGTATATTTCGGCGGCGGGACTCCATCTACCTTAGGTGGAGAAGATATTGCCCGCTTGGTGGAAGCGGTATACAAGTATTTACCGTTGGCAACGGATTGTGAAGTAACATTGGAGAGTCGCATTCATGATATGGACGAAAAGAGAGTGGAGGCGGCGTTAAAAGCGGGAATTAATCGCCTTTCTTTGGGGGTTCAGTCCTTTGACACAAAAATCAGACAGGCTATCGGACGTATCGACAATGAGGATGTGGTAATAGAAACGCTGGAACGATTGCTTGCTTTGAACGATGTAACAATTGGTATAGACCTGATGTTTGGGTTACCCTATCAGACGAAAGAAACGTGGAAACGGGATTTAGACATTCAATTTGGTATGGGTCTTCACGGCGGAGATTTTTACCAACTTAATCTTTTCCCCGACAGTGATTTGTATAAAGCCATAGAAAAAGGTGCCGTAGATGCGTGTATGACAACAAAAGAACAGGCCCGCATTTACGCGTACACTATGGATGTTATTGAGCGGGAATATCCGCAGATTACTATGCTGGATGCATCTCATTGGGCTTCTACCAGACGAGAGAGGAATTTATATAATTCACTGGCAAAGGGTGGGTATGATATGTTTTCCTTCGGATCCTGTGCAGGGGGCAATTTGGGAAATGTGGCAATGATGCATCACAGAGACTTAGATGCCTATAATAAGGCGGTCGAAGAAGGCAAAAAGCCCTTGCTGATTATGTCAAGAGGGCATGAAAAACATCGTTTTATCGGTGATGTGCAATATCAACTGGACTTTGGGTATTTAGACGGAAAATATTTCGAAAAGTTATGGGGTGTTGATTTGGTTGCAGCACTTTCTCCTCTCTTTGCTATCTGGCAGGAAAAGGGTTTGGCAGTAGTAAGAGAACGGGTTATGAAGTTTACAGTGCCCGGCAAGTTTTGGCATGATAATCTTATTCAGGCTATTTTAGAATGTATTGATATGATGCAAATGAAAGATTTTGTAAAACTTAGAATTGACCGAGTAGCGGAACAAGGATAAAAAAAGCGTGTAGGCGACAACAATGCCTACACGCTTTTACATTTGATTTGTTTTATTCTTCTTTACTGTCATACCAGAAATGACGGGTCATGCCAATACGACACGTTTCGCCTTCGTTAGGGCCGATTTCTCGTCGTCCTTTTTGAATACGCAATTCCTGATCGCCTATTTTTACTTGATAATCAACAATTTCGCCTAAGAAAGATTTACGCGTTACCACTCCCGGTAATGCCGATTCTTCCGTAAGAGGCGCAAAATCAATTTCAGAGGGTCTTGTCGCCAAAGAAAGGACGGAAAGATTCTTTTTATCTTCCGGAATTGATAAAGATGACGGAATACTTACTTCCGTACCTTTAACAATGGCACGTCCGTCTTTTTGCTCTACTTCGAGGAAGTTAGAAAGACCGATGAAGCTGAATACGAATTTATTAGCCGGGTTGTTGTACACATTAAACGGTGTATCAATTTGCTGAACGACGCCGTTTTTCATAACCAAAATACGGTCGGATAGAGCCATCGCTTCTGATTGGTCGTGTGTTACATAAATGATGGAGAATCCATATTTTCGCTGCAGGTCTTTAATCTCAAAGCGCATTTCTTCTCGCAAATGAGGATCAAGACTGGAAAGGGGTTCATCCAAGAGCATGACATCAGGATTGATGGCCAAGGCACGAGCCAGTGCAATACGCTGTTTTCCACCACCGGATAAATTGGAAGGGCTGTTTTTGGCTTCTTTTAATAAGTTAGTGGAGCGCAAGGCATCGGTTGTCCGTTGGTTAATTTCAGCCTCCGGTAATTTGCGAATGCGAAGCGGAAAGGCTACATTTTCATAAACATTAAAGTGTGGCCATACGGCAAAAGCTTGGAATACCATGCCGAAATTGCGCTTTTCCGGCGGCAGGTAGTAATTTTTTTTAGGGCAGGATAGAAGGCGATCGCCTACGTACACTTCGCCATCACTCAAATCTTCAAAACCTGCGACCATGCGAAGCGTGGTAGTCTTCCCACATCCGGAGGGACCGAGCATGGAAAAGCATTCCCCTTTTTCAATTTCCAAGTTTAGTTTATCAACAGCGGTGACATTGCCGAATCGCTTGGTTACGTCTACTAAACGAATGTACGACATATTAATCACCTACCTTTTTTGTCATACGATCAATAATGAATTGGCCTACGATGATGAGAATCAATGCAATCCCTGCAAGTGCTGCGGAAACAACCGTTTCACCGTCTTCGTTAAGCGTATAAATAGCAACGCCGATGGTTCTGGTTGTCGGTGCATAAAGCATGATAGATACCGTCAGTTCGCGAAGAGATGGTAAGAAGATGAGGAAGAAAGCCGCAAACATGCCGGGGCGTACCAGTGGAATAACAATATCCTTTAATGATTGCCACATAGTAGCTCCACATGCACGCGATGCTTCTACCAAAGAATCGTGAACCTGTTCTAAGGCAGCGGAATTGGCTTTTAGAGAGAAGGCCATGTAACGCGCAATATAAGCAACTAAAATAATCCATACCGTGTTATACAGATTGATGCCGAACTTTCCGCTCCATGCAAGGATAACGCCGAGGGCGATAACGGAACCCGGTACGGAAAAAGGAAGCATTCCTAAGAATTCAAGAATTCCCTTGCCCCGCACTTTCATTTTTACGAGTACATAGGAAATCATTACGCCTACGAACATGGTAATCACTGCGGCACTTAATCCAAGAGTGACAGAGTTAAAAATAGCATCTTTGGTTACCTGATAATCAAAGAGGATAAATTTGTAGTTGTCCAAGGAAAGGTTTTCCGGACTGAAAGAAAGGCCATATGTTTTAAGTCCGCCTACCAAGAAAATAACTGCTGTAGGGAGGAAAATTGTAAAGGCAATGTAAGCCACTCCCAGAATTAAAAGTGGATAGCGAAGACCACGAAGTTTTAACTCCATTGGGCGGAAGCTTTTTCCCCCGATGATTTGGTAGTTGCCACTGCTTAAAATCTTACGTTGTAGCCAAATGATGAGAGCGGCGCTGATAACAAGTACGGTAGCGAGTACAGTACCGGTACGAATGGAATCAAAGGAACCGCCACTTTGATGGATATTGTGATAAATGAGAGTCGGTATGTTAAAAATCCCGTTTTCGATCCCCAATACGGCTACTGTTCCGAAGTGTGCCATGGAATATAGCATAACGAGAAGTGCTCCCGACAAAATGCTGGGAAGTACCAAAGGAATGGTAATTTTACGGGTAATCGTTAAAAGTCCGGCTCCGGAAATACGGGCAGACTCCTCCAAGGTAGGATCCATACGTTCTAATGCCCCGCATACTTGAATGAATACGAAGGGGAAAAGGTACATAATTTCTACAAGAATGATGCCTAAATAACTGTAAATATTGAAAATGGGCTCCGTAAAGCCGAAATGTTCAATAAAGAATCGGTTGATGAATCCCGCATTTGGAGATAAAAGCATTTTCCACGCCAACGCACCGATGAAGGAAGGCAGCATGAAGGGAATAAGGAACATCGCTTTCATAAATCGCTTGTATGGCAGGTCGGTACGAGTTACCAACCATGCGAAAAATGTTCCTACTACCGTACTGCCCAACATGGTTCCGGTGGCGATAAGCAGGGAATTGACAAGGGCCTGATAGGTTTCTTTTTGACTTAAAATGTCAACGGTATCACGAATATTGAATTCTCCGTTTACCCAAAAGGCATTAAATAGGATGAGTAGAATCGGCACGGCTACAACGATAACCAATATGGCAATGGATAGAAATAATATTACTTGTGCCACGCCGAAGCTATTTTTTTGTGTGTTCATATTATTTTACTACCTCCGCTAATTGAGCAGCTTCAAACCAAATCATATCCAAGAAGGTTACATAGCAAATATCCCCATCTTGGAAGATAAGTTCTTTATTAACTGCCTCCTGTGTTTCAATGGCTGTATTGATTTCATGTCCGTCAATATCAATCAGATAATGCATGGTAGATCCGAGAAAGCTGGCACGTTTTATGGTTCCCTTTAACCCTGTTTCCTGACGCGACAGGACAACATCGGAGGGGCGGAAGCCGCCAACCCATTCCTTGCTTTCATCGGAAGGAAGTTGGTTCCAAGGAAGGACTTGGGTACTGTTTTGCACCTGTAAGACCCCGTTTTTATATTCTATGGGCAAATAGTTTGCCGTTCCCATGAAGTTGAAGATAAAAGGAGAGGTTGGGCGTTCAAATATTTCCCAAGGAGTCCCCGTTTGCACTATATTTCCGGATTCGTCCATAACAGCTACGCGGTCGGCGATGGCCAGTGCGATTTCTTGGTCATGTGTTACATATAGGACGGTAATATCCAGTTTTCTTTGCAACTCCTTAATTTCAAAGCGCATTTCTTCGCGAAGGTTCGCGTCCAGATTGCTTAGCGGTTCATCCAAAAGCAAAATGGAAGGTTGGGCTACCAGTGCACGAGCCAAGGCAACACGTTGTTGCTGTCCCCCGGAAAGTTCGGAGGGTTTGCGTTGATCCAAGTTTTCCATGCCTACCAAAGCAAGCATGCGCATAACGCGCTCTTTAATTTCTTCTTTTGGCAGTTTGGCGATTTTTAGCGGATATGCAACATTGTTAAATACGGTCATATGTGGCCATACGGCATAATCTTGAAATACTACGCCCATGCCTCTCTGATCCGGTGGCACGAACTCTTTCTTTGCACCATCGGCCACCACGGTGTCGCCAATTGTAATTTTTCCTTCATCGGGCATTTCAAAGCCTGCAATGAGACGCAATAGAACGGTTTTACCACAGCCGGAAGGGCCCAATAAGGTAAAACACTCGCCACGTTTGATATCCAAAGTCAGGTTTTTAAGAACCTGATGGGATTCATAGCGTTTAGAGACGCCTTCAATTTTAATAATATCCATAGTGTACCTCTATAATGATGATTTACATAATAAACAAACGGCAGAGTACAAGCACTCCGCCGTTTGTTATAATGCGTAACGCTTATTATTTCTTTAAGATGCTGTCAAACTTCTTAACTGTTTCTTCCTTACTTGCCATAATTTCAAGGTAGTTAATTTTGATGGCGCGTTTTAGTGTGTCTTCCGGAGTAGGTAGGCCGAACTTTTCAGGGCTAACTACATCGGGGCGAACGGAAACGGTACCGGATTCAGCAATGATGGTTTGTGCTTCTTTGCTCAAAAGATAATCTACAAACTTCTTGGCAGCGTCGGCCTTCTCGGTTCCCTTTATAATTGCAACAGGGCTTGGAGCCATCAGCAATTCAGGTGGATAGATCATCTTAATGTGAGCACCTTTTTTAATTTTATCGTTGGTAATGTAGTCAACAGCTAAACTAGCAAGTAATTCTCCGGAAGCCGTATCGTCAATAACTTGACCGGAACCTTTACCGATACGAGCTTTATTAGCTGCTAATTGTTCGAAGTATTCCCAACCGAATTGTTTTACCAATAGGGCGATACTCATATAAGAAGTACCGGATAGGGAAGGATCGGCGATGCCGAAACCGTGATTAAAAGCAGGTTTTGTTAAATCGGACCATTGAGCGGGCGCTTCTTTAACTTTATCTGTGTTGATTGCAATTCCCAATGTGCCTAAACGAGCGGCTGCAAAGTGTCCGTCATAATCGGAGAAGGGATTTAAAACTTCCTTCATCATAGGGCTTTCGTATTTTTCAAGCATGCCTTCTTTTTTCATATTGTAGAAGTCCGGAACTTCGCTCGTCCAAATTACATCTGCCAAAATTTTCCCGCTTTGCTTTTCCGCCGCGATTTTTGCCATTAACTTGCCGGCACCGGCAGATTGATAGTCTACTTCAATGCCGGGATTTTTTTTCTTGAATCCTTCTACAATGCCACTAATGAGGGACTCTTTCATGGATGTGTAGATAATGAGTTTTTTGCCGGCCGGAGCAGAAGTCGCCGTTTTTTCTCCGCCACTGCCACCACATCCGGTGAGCAATAATGCACAAGACATGGCCATAGCTGCAAACATAGTGAGCTTCTTTTTCATTTAACAAACCTCCTGAATTAAAAAGTGTTGTATTGCTTTCTTTACCTTGAAACATAGAGTCATCGGATATGGCAAAACACATCTGAAGTTCTCATAATCCGTTTGTAAAGAAAGAATAAAATCCATGATTATCATAACATGAATAAAGAGAAAAAAGAACTGCGTTAAAGTAAAAAGGGGGAGGTCTGTTATTCTAATTTTGCAAATACGAGAAAAGAAAGTAGAAAAATGAATAACAAAAGGAAGAAAACAAATTGATTTAGGTAGCGATAAATGAAGAGAAGGGGAGTATTTTTGCGAGAAAGAGAGAAAAAAGTTTTGGAAATACACAGGCTTGACTTGGGGTATAAAGATTTTGTAAATGCATGTAGATACTGGGGTTTGGGCTAATGGAGAAGGAGTCTTTCTTGCAGGATTTAGCAAAATAGGGTACAATAGGGAAGGATGTTTTAAGGTGGAGGCAAATTTATGTTGGTGTCAGTAGTTGTACCTATGTATAACGAAGAGGATAATATAATAAAATTCTACGAAACGCTTACAGCAACTATGGATAGTACATCCTATGCTTACGAGATGGTTTTTGTGGATGACGGATCTTCTGATGACACGGCATATATTTTATCGAGGTTAGCTGAATCGGATAAGAGAGTAAAGTCGATTTTGTTAGCACGCAATTTCGGGCATCAAAAAGCTTTAACCTGCGGCATGGACTACGCCAGAGGTGATGTGGTCATCACTATGGACAGCGACATGCAACATCCTCCGGCGATGATACCGGAATTGCTTTCTTATTGGGAAGAAGGCTACGAGGTAGTGCAAACGATACGGAAGACCACGGAAAAGGCATCCTTGTTTAAGAACATCTCTTCGGCTTTATACTATAAATTGTTGAATACAATCTCAGAGGTATCTATAGTTGAGGGAGGATCTGATTTTCGCCTATTGGATAGAAAAGCTTTGAATACGCTTCTGCGCTTTAGAGAGAAAGGGCGATTTTTGCGCGGTATTGTAGGCGGTTTGGGATATAAGCGCAAGGATGTGGAGTTTATTGCTCCGCCACGCTACGCGGGGCGGTCAAAATATAACCTTCGGAGAATGCTTCATTTTGCGTTAGACGGAGTGGCGGCTCATTCCAAGATTCCTTTGCGCGTCGCCTTTTATACAGGCCTTTGCGTAGGATTATTCAGTTTACTTTTTATTTTTCATATCCTCTATGTGTATTTTTTCACCGACGGCGTTGTTGACGGATGGTCAACTCTGGCAGTAGCCATTTTATTGCTTGGTGGTATTGAACTCATTGGAATCGGGGTATTGGGGGAATACATAGGGCGAGTGTTTGAAGAAGTAAAAAACAGGCCGCTATACTGGGTAAGAGACGCAATTAATTGTGAGGATAGAGAAGAAAAATAACATAATACAGGGAACAAGTAAGGGTAAACGTATAAGGGAACGTTACTATTTGTTAGGGAACCATAAATAAAACGGAATGGTTGTTTTACAGAAAGGATTATTTATGTTTTTTGAACACAAGAAAACGAGAATGATGACGTTAAGTTGTATATTTGCTTGTGCATTTATGCTGGTAAGTGCTTCTTTTAGACAAGGAGATGAAGGAGCGGAAGTAAAGAAGATTCAAAGTGGATTAAAGAATAAAGGCTACAAGATTGAAGCAGACGGAGTTTTTGGTAGTGGTACGGACAAGGCAGTTCGACTTTTTCAAGCGAAAAAAGGTCTTGAAGTGGATGGCATTGTCGGTCCCACTACATATCGTGCCTTGCTAGGCAAGGACATGCCCGCTCGTGAGGCGCAGGTGAGTCGAGGAGAAGCGTCTACATCTAAAGTTAGACGGCTTATCGCTACGGCACATCAATATCAAGGCGTACCTTATGTTTTTGGGGGTACGACACCAAGCGGTTTTGACTGTTCCGGATATGTCCGCTATGTATATTCCCATATCGGCGTGGTTCTCCCCCGTGCGGCGGACTCACAATACAGCGTGGGAAAATCCATTTCTAAGAACAATTTACAACCCGGTGATTTGGTGTTTTTCGAAACCTATACGGATGGGGTTTCTCATTCGGGAATTTATTTAGGTAATAACGAGTTTATTAGTGCTACCAGTAGTAGTGGTGTTGTGGTTCGCAGCCTCCACGATGATTATTGGGGAAGCCGTTATATCGGAGCAAAACGAGTACTGTAATAAAGGGAGGCTTAGGCCTCCTTTTTAATTTGAAAACGTATAGATTCATGGGAAGGAAATTCTTTGCTAACATAATATGAAATCGTGCTATAATGAATAACGGACGATAAGATATCGAGGTAGAGGGAACAATCATGAAAATTGCAATGATTCAGATGGAAACAAAAGCATATGCCTATGAAGATAATGTAAAAAGAGGATTTTTACTCTTGGAAGAAGCGGCAGAACAAGCTTCTCTCTTGGTACTTCCCGAGCTGTGGACGGTGGGATACGGATTTAGGAATTTGGAAGAGAATGCGGTGACTATGGAAAGTGAATTGGTTAAGCGCCTACAGGCCTTCGCAGAGGAAAAGAGCGTGTATTTGTTACCGGGGTCCCTTCCTTATAAAGAGGGAGGAAAAATTTATAACCGATCATTTTTATTTTCTCCTCATAGCGGTATTACGGCGACTTATGATAAACTGCATATTTTTAGTCTTCTCAATGAACCTCATTACTTTTCCGGAGGATTTGAGCGAAAGGTGGCAGGGGTTGATGAAGTATGCGTAGGACTTAGTATATGTTACGATTTGCGATTTCCTGAACTTTACCGGGCGCTGACGATGGACGGAGCGAGGTTGATTTTGGTTCCTGCTCAATGGCCGGAAGCGAGAGAGTCGGCATGGCTGGCTTTGAACCAGGCAAGGGCAATGGAAAATCAGGTGTATATATGTGCCGTTAATGGTGTAGGTGAATACAAGGGCAATGTATTTTGCGGAAATTCCCTCTTTATATCCCCCGATGGAGAGGTGTTGGCGAGAGGGGGCAGAAATGAAGAAATTGTCTACGTTGAGTATTCAGAAAAGATTTTGGAAACGGTAAGGTCCAGGATGGCGGTGTGGGCTGATAGACGGCCGGAAGCCTATTAGAGGGCTTGTAAACCTGCTTCATATTGATATAAAGGTGAGATGTGGTATATAATTTTATGTATCTAATTACGAAAGGATTGATTTTACATGAAAGGCAATGAGCTCAGAGCGGCATATTTGCAGTTTTTTCAAGATAAAGATCACTTAATTCAGCAAAGTTATCCCCTTATTCCCGATAATGACCCTTCATTATTGTTGATTGGTGCGGGAATGGCTCCTTTAAAGCCTTTCTTTACCGGAAAGCTTGTACCGCCAAAACCCAGAATTGCAACATGTCAAAAGTGTATTCGCACCGGCGATGTGGAGAATGTGGGACGGACGGCACGGCACCATACTTTTTTTGAAATGTTGGGGAATTTTTCTTTCGGAGACTATTTTAAAAAAGAGGCCATTCATTGGGCATGGGAGTTTTTGACAGAAGTGATTAAACTCGATAAAGATCGCCTATATGTAACCGTTTATCCGGAAGATGATGAAGCCTATACTATTTGGAAGGATGAGATAGGTCTTGATGAAGACCGAATTTCCCGTTTAGAAGATAATTTTTGGGAGATAGGAGAAGGTCCTTGCGGTCCCGACAGTGAGATATTTTACGACCTCGGCGAAAAGAGAGGTTGCGGATCTCCTACGTGTGCTCCCGGTTGCGACTGCGATCGCTATTTAGAAATTTGGAATCTCGTATTTACGCAGTTTGATAAAACACAATCGGGTGAATATGTTCCTTTGGCAAAAAAGAATATTGATACAGGTGCGGGTCTGGAGCGCTTGGCATCGGTTTTACAGAACAAAGAAACAAATTTTGAGACGGATTTGTTATTTCCCATTATCGAAAAGACGATGGAGTTGGCGAAGGTAGGATATCATGAATCAGAAGAAAAAGATGTTTCTTTGAAGGTAATTGCGGACCACACCCGTGCTATTACGGTCATGATCGGTGACGGCGTATTGCCGTCTAATGAAGGTCGGGGCTATGTTCTTCGTCGCCTGCTTCGCCGAGCGGTTAGGCACGGTCGCCTATTGGGGATTGAAGGCATTTTCCTTTGCGATTTGGTGGAAGTAGTAGTAGATATTCTGGGTGAAGGATTAACGGATCTGGCAGAGAAACAAGGATTTATAAAAAAAGTTGTTCAGAATGAGGAAGAACGCTTTAATCAAACCTTGGCTCAGGGGCTGGAGTTACTTCGTGAATTGATTCGAGAGGTAAAAGATAAAGGAGTAAACCGAATTCCGGGTACGGAAGTGTTTAAGCTTTATGATACCTATGGATTTCCGTGGGAATTAACGGAAGAAATTGCTCAAGAAAGCGGGCTTACCCTTGATATGAAGGGCTTTGAAAAAGCCATGGAAGAACAGAGGACGAGAGCACGGGAAGCGAGGGAAGAGCTAGATGCAAAGATAATGGTTCCGGATATAACGCATTTATCCGATTCTGTGCTTTTAGCAGATGAGGAATGTGAAAGTTCATCCTTGCTTCTCATAGGTAAAAAAGGTGTTTCTGTTCCTGAAGCAGAGGACGGAGATGAAGTTGTCGTTATCGTAGAAAAAACGCCTTTCCATGCTGAAGGTGGTGGACAACTGGGCGATATTGGCTTTATGTATGGCCCGCTGGGAAAAGTTGAAATATTTGATACGAAGAAGTTGCCGGAAGGCACGGTTTATCATATCGGTGTCGTTGTAGAAGGTCGCATACAGACGGGCGATCTGCTGAGATTTGAGGTAGACAAGAAGCGTCGGGCAATTATGGCAAAAAACCATACGGCAACCCATCTTCTGCATGCGGCACTCAGAGCGGTGTTAGGAGATCATGTTACGCAAGCCGGATCCTTGGTTATGCCGGAAAAGCTTCGATTTGACTTTACCCATTTTTCGGCTATGACGCAGGAGGAGCTGGACAAAGTAAGTCGCTTAGTAAATGAAGAAATTTTTAAGGCAACGAATTTGCGCATCGGAGAAATGTCCATGGCTCAAGCTAAAGAAGAAGGAGCTATGGCTCTATTTGGTGAAAAATATGGAGATATGGTGCGCGTTGTTTCCGTTCCGGGCTTTAGCTGTGAACTTTGTGGCGGTACGCACGTGAAAAATACGGCTGAAATAGGGTCTTTCCGACTATTGACGGAATCAGGGATCGGTTCAGGCATTCGGCGTATAGAGGCGATTACCGGAGAAGAAGCCTTGGCCGCAGCCGAAACAGATAGGAGAGAATTAAATGAAGTAGCGCATCTGCTAAAGACGAAGCCTCATGACATTTTATCCCGTTTGGAACAAGTTCTAAAAGAGTATAAAGCACTTGAACAGGAACTGGCGGAGCTGAGAAAAGAAGCTGCTAAAGGCAGTGTAGACAGCATTTTAGAAAAGATGGCAGAGGTTAAAGGATATCATATCGTAGCGAGTGAAGTAGAAGCGAAGGATATGGAAGAACTTCGCGATATTGCGGATATGTTGCGAGATAAAATCAAAGCGGGCGTTGTATTGTTAGGCGCTTCGGCAGGCGATAAAGTAAACTTTGTTTGTATGGCTACGAAGGATGCTGTGGCGGCCGGTGCACATTGCGGAAATATAATCAAGCTGACGGCACAGGCAGCCGGCGGAAATGGCGGGGGACGCCCCGATATGGCACAGGCAGGCGGAAAAAATGCAAATATGCTTTCAGAGGCTCTTGAGATAGGAAAAGAAGCGGCTGTGGCATGTTTTGATAAATAAGCGGAGGATTCATAAAAAGGAGTGTGATTCTTATGAAGGTATCCGATGAAACGATGATGTTTAAAAAGGTAGAAGAGGAAGAAATGACCGCTTCTTCCGTGTTAAGTGATGTATATCAGTCTCTAAAGGAAAAAGGATATAATCCGATTAATCAGTTGGTAGGATATTTGATTTCAGGGGATCCTACATATATTACCAGTTATAATAATGCGAGAAGCAATATTAGACGCCTGGAAAGAGATGAATTAATCGAGGAACTGGTGCTTGAATATGTAAAATCAAAGGGGCTGTAGTATGAGGATTATGGCACTTGATGTAGGCAGCAAAACGGTAGGGGTGGCGTGTAGTGATGCACTATACCTTACAGCACAAGGTGTAGAAACAATTCAGCGATCTTCTCTTGCAAAAGACTTTGAACGAATTATGGAATTGGTTCAAGAGTATGAGGTGGAAGAAATTGTAGTGGGAATGCCAAAGCATATGAACGGCACAAAAGGGGAACGAGCAGAAAAGACGGAAGCCTACGTACAAAGACTCAAGGAAGTGGTGGATATTCCGATTAGATACTGGGATGAGAGGCTTTCTACGGCTATGGCTACTCGATCTTTACTTGAGGCAGATGTGAGCCGAAAAAAAAGGAAGGCTGTCATTGATAAGATGGCGGCAGTTGTAATCTTACAGGGATATTTAGACCGAAGACAGCATATGAAAAAGGAGGAATGAACCATGATTGAACAAGGATATGAAGGGGAAGTGTCTGTAGTGGTAATTGAAGACGAGGCAGGTAATGAACTGTATTTTGAAGAAGAGGTGATTATTCCTTACGAAGGAAAGAACTTTGCCATTCTCATTTCTCTTCCTCCGGAAGAATGCGAACCGGGGTGTGCTTGCCACGAAGAGCCGGAAGTCATTATTGCCCGTATCGATAAAGGGACAGACGGCGAAGATGAATATGTATCGCCGACAGATGAAGAATTTGAAGCAGTTTTAAAGATTTATGAAGAAACGGATCAATAATTGTTAACATAGGAAAATTTCTAAAAACGCTCTTTTCTCGCTATGGAGAAGAGCGTTTTTTGCTTTCATTAGGCTAAATCTAAAAAATGTGATATAATGAAACGCGCAAATAAGGAGGTGTTTTTTCTGATAAAAAAAATCGGTATTTCATTAGTTGTGGCAATTGTTTTGGTCTTGGCAGTCGCGTGGGGGGGATATTCTTTCTACCGCCCTTCTTTGATTGAAAAGACCGCACGCACAGAAACTATTATTATAGATGACAATATGACAGGCAGTGAGATAGGTGTTTTATTGGCTGAAAAGGGACTTATTCCATCGGATAATGCCTTTAAGATCGCCTTGTATCTTACAGGGAAAATGGATAAGTTACAAAAAGGATATTACGAAATCAGCAGTGACTTAACTATGAAAGATGTGATTGCCCTCTTGCAAAGAGGGGATGTGAAAACGCTGAAAATAACCATTCCCGAGGGATTTACGGTTAAGGAAATTGCTAGGTTACTGGAAGAGAAAAACATTATGTCTTCAGAGGCGTTTCTTGACCCGGCAACTTCTTTTACCCCTTATATGTATATGTATGGGGCCAGTCCCGTAACATATCGAACAGAGGGGTTTTTATTTCCCAGCACTTATGAATTTATGCCTAATGTTACAGCGGATGATATATTAAAGCGAATGGCTGAGGAGATGAACCGGAGAATTACGCCGGAGATGAGAAGGCAAATCGAAGCACAAAAAATGACAATTTATGAATTCTTAACGCTTGCATCTTTGGTAGAAAAAGAAGCTCTAGTGGATGAGGATCGTCCCATTATAGCTGCGGTATTTAAGAAACGGCTATCCATGAGTATGCCACTTCAATCCTGTGCCAGCATTCAGTATATTTTGGGCTATGCAAAGCCGCGATTGTCCATTGCAGATACGGAAATCAGCTCTCCTTATAATACCTACTTACATGCCGGCTTACCGCCGGGGCCTATTGCAAATCCCGGTTTGGCTTCAATGAAAGCCGTCTTGGAAGCCCCCCCTACGGAATATGTATTCTTTGTGGCAGATAAGAAGGGAAAACATCATTTTACAAAAACCTATGAAGAGCATCTGGCGATAGTGGAAGCAATTTATGGAAAAGAATAGGCAGTATTGGAAAACAAAGGAACAGATTGCTTATTTGCAACGCGAATATGCAGAAAAAAATGAAGTTCCTATTTTAAGAAAAGAAGAAGTTCCGCTTTTTATGAATCTCTTGAAAAAGTTTAATCCTTCTTCCGTCCTCGAAATAGGTACGGCTATCGGTTACTCTACATTGTTGTTGGCTGAAGCTGTAGGGGAAGGGGGAACGGTTTCTTCGCTGGAGATTGATGAGAAACGAATTGAAAAGGCAAAAAAATTCATTCAGCAAAGTGAATATGGAGGACGAATTCGCCTTTATAAAGGTGATGCGCAGTCTATATTGGAGAAACTTCAGGAAAGAGGAGATTTGCCGGATGAGGATTTATTTTATTGTGGCCGGGAGAAAAAGGAGGGTAAAGGCACCCCTTTTGATTTGGTCTTTCTTGATGGTCCCAAGGGACAGTATCTTCGGCAATTACAAGCGGCTTTGCCTTTTTTAAGACCCGGATCGGTTATTCTGGCTGATAATGTTCTTTTCAGAGGCTATGTCCGGGGAGGGGTGCCTTGTCCGAACCGATTTAAAACCATTGTAAAAAGATTGAGAGAGTTTTTATCTTTTATTGAAGAAGAAGCGAATTTTAAAACGACGATTGAACCGTTAGGTGATGGTATGAGTATAAGTATATGGAAAGGGAAACAGAAGGGTTAGTATGAGAAAGATAGAGTTATTGTCCCCGGCGGGCAATATGGATAAGCTGGAGATGGCCATTCGATATGGGGCTGATGCGGTGTATTGCGCCGGACAAGCTTTTGGGTTGCGTGCAAACAGCGCAAATTTTACAAATGAGGAACTTAAAAAGGCAGTAGAGTTTGTTCATAGCAGGGGAAAGAAGATTTATGTTACCTGCAACATAATTCCTCACAATGAAGACTTGGTTAATTTGGAGGAATATTTAAAGTTTTTGGAGAGTATCCATGTGGATGCTATCATTGTGGCTGATTTAGGAATTTTCCACTTGGCAAAAAAAGTGGCTCCTAAGCTGGAACTTCATATCAGTACACAAGCTAATACCACAAACTACTTAACTACAGAATTTTGGAAGGACCAGGGAGCTGCCCGTGTGGTAGTTGCCAGAGAAGTAAGCCTGGCTGATATTAAAGAGATGAAAGAAAAGGCTGATATTGAGATTGAAGCCTTTGTTCATGGGGCTATGTGTATATCCTATTCGGGACGCTGTTTATTGAGTAATTATTTCACTACCACAAGAGATGCCAATCGCGGACAATGTGCACAGGCTTGCCGATGGAAGTATTCTTTGGTGGAGTCTACAAGGCCGGGAGAATACTATCCTATTGAGGAGGATGAACGGGGGACTTACATTTTTAATTCCAAAGATCTTTGCTTGTTGCCCTTTATCCCGCAACTTTTTGAAAGTGGCGTGGACAGCCTAAAAATTGAAGGGCGCATGAAAAGCGTACATTATGTGGCTACGGTTACTAAAGTATATAGAGAAGCTATTGATGCCTATTTGGCAGAAGGGGAATCCTTTTATGTGCGGGCTGAATGGATGGAGGAGCTTGAGAAAATTTCTCATCGTCCATATACGGATGGCTTTTCTGTTTCTAAGCCCACAGAAGAAGGACAAAACTACGGACAGTCCAGCAATACTCAAACACATGACTTTATAGGACTTGTGGAAGGCTATGACAGAGAAAAGGGTATTTGTTTTTTAGAGCAACGTAATAATTTCAAAGTGGGAGATGAGGTAGAATTTTGTCAGCCTAAAGGGGCGCTTGTTAAACATATTATTACGAAAATGACAGATGAAGAAGGAAATGAAATATCGGTGGCACCGCATGCACAAATGAAAGTGCACCTGTACATTGATACGCCTCTAGAACCCTATTCCATGATGCGCAGAGAGTGTAAGGCATAATGGGGGACATATTATTTTTTAAAGTATCTCCCGCAAATACCAATTATGTTAATCGAATTATAGAAGGGTACGAATATTTGGGTGTTATGACAACGATAGAGGCAACCGATAATATTATCATGTTGCGATCTACTGGGGATACCGTCGAACTGGCCAAGCGCGTGTTGGCTCACTTGGATTGCGAAGTGGAAATCCTTTCCGAAGAAGAGCAAAAAATGTGGCTCGAAAATATCCAAAAAGACCTTATATCTCTTGTTTAAGAGGATTGAGAAGGCTTGACTTGGAAAAGATATACTTTTATAATGAGCGTATATTAAACAGTAATGACAAGGACATGATGCTTTACTCCCTCGTCTGCAGAGAGAAGTGCTATAGCTGTGAGCACTTTGTCGATAGTAAAGAATTACCGCCTTTGAACTGGGCAATGTATAAGTTGCCCCGCTTTGACTCGTTATCGTCTGTAAAGTGAATTTCTGTGGAAATTAACTAGGGTGGAACCGCGAACAAACCTTCGTCCCTTGTGGAGGAAGGTTTTATTTTTTTATAGTTGCCTGTGTGAGGATCCCGACCTTAGCGGCATGAGGAGGTTACAAGTATGAAGGAAGTAAAAATTATTTTAAAAGATGGCAGTGAGCGCCTATATCCTGAGGGGACATCTCTTGGAGACGCCGTTAAACAGCTGTCGAACAGCCTGGCGAAAAAAGTTTTGGCCGCAGAGGTGGACGGAGAATTGACCGATCTTCGAGAGCCGGTACAGGATGGCAAGGAAGTAGCTTTCTTAACTTTTGAAGAAGAAGGTGGGAAACATGCTTTGCGCCATAGTGCAGCCCATGTTATGGCACAGGCTTTAAAACGCCTTTATCCTGATATCAAACTGGCTATCGGACCTGCCATCGAAAAAGGGTTTTACTATGATGTAGATACGGAACATGTATTTGTTCCCGAGGATTTGCCAAAGATCGAACAGGAAATGGCGAAAATAGTAAAGGAAAATTATGTAATCACCAAGGAAGTCATTTCCCGCAAGGAGGCTTTGGCACTGTTTGAGTCTATGGATGAACTGTACAAGGTTGAACTCATCAACGATTTACCGGAGGAAGAAGAGATTTCCTTGTATCGTCAAGGAGAATTTGTCGATCTATGTGCAGGGCCTCATGTGGCATCTACGGGAAAAGTAAAGGCCTTTAAGTTGCAAAGCATTGCAGGTGCATACTGGCGAGGAAATGAAAAAAATAAGATGTTGCAACGCATTTACGGCACCGCCTTTGAAAAGAAAGAAGAATTAGAGGCTTATTTACACCTACTGGAGGAGGCGGCAAAGCGCGATCATCGCAAACTGGGGAAAGAACTGGGTCTTTTTGTGATAAAAGAGCAGGGGCCCGGGTTTCCCTTCTTTTTGCCGAAGGGGATGGCTCTTCGCAATGAATTGGAAACATTTTGGAGAGAATTACACCATGAATTTGAATACGAAGAGATTCGCACCCCCATCATATTAAATCGACAACTGTGGGAGCAGTCCGGTCATTGGTTCCATTATCGTGAAAATATGTATACAACAATTGTTGATGACGAAGATTATGCAATTAAACCTATGAATTGCCCGGGAGGTATTTTGGCATATCAGAATGAACTACATAGTTATCGTGATTTGCCGGTACGTTTGGCAGAACTTGGATTGGTGCATCGACATGAATTGAGTGGCGCTTTGCACGGATTGTTCCGTGTTCGCAGCTTCACGCAGGATGATGCGCATATCTTTATGTTGCCGTCTCAAATTAAGGAAGAATTGGTAAAGGTAATTGAGTTGTATGACCGTACATACAGTCAGTTCGGATTGTCTTACCGCGTAGAGCTCAGCACCAAACCGGAAGGTGCTATGGGAGACGATCAGATTTGGGAAATTTCTACGGAGGCACTTCGGGAAGCTATCGAAGAAAAAGGTATACCTTATCGTATTAATGAAGGCGATGGGGCTTTTTACGGGCCTAAGCTGGATTTCCACATTATGGATTCTTTGGGACGTACTTGGCAGTGCGGTACGATTCAATTGGACATGAATTTGCCGGAACGATTCGGTGTCGACTATATTGGTGAGGATGGACAAAAACACCAAGTTGTTATGATCCACCGTGCTTGCTTTGGGTCTTTAGAGAGGTTTATCGGTATTTTGACAGAACATTATGCAGGCGCATTCCCTACATGGATTTCTCCCGTACAGGTAAAAGTGATTCCGGTTAGTGAAAAGCATGTTGCTTATGCCAAAGAGTTAGAGGGTATGTTCAAAAAAGAATATATCCGCGTAGAAACCGATGATCGAAACGAAAAAATCGGATATAAGATTAGGCAGGCCCAACTGGAAAAAACGCCATATATGTTAGTGGTGGGAGATAAAGAAGTAGAAGAAAAGTCTGTGGCGGTACGTAAGCGCGGAGAAGGAGAGCTAGGTTCGGTGCCGACGTCTCAGTTTATGGAAGATTTATTGCAAGAGATCCGTATGCGCAAATAGGAAGGTGATAAGATGGAATTTAGTAGCATTGATGTGGGACGAGCCGCTTTGCGCATGGCCTTAACCGAAACAAGACAAGAGGAGCAACGTCTTAAGAAACAATTGGAAGAGGAGCGTATTCGCGCTGTGGCTGTAGATTTTGGAGGGCAATTTGTTCCGTCTATTCCGAAAATTATCGAGAGTGCGGTAGTGGCAGCGCAGCGACAGAATGTTATTTCCGATACACATTTGGGGAAAGGGGCGGTAATAGGCGCTGTCCAGGAGGCCCTTGAACATTTAAAGATTAAGGCTATTGGTCTTAATGTAGGAGGAAAGGTGGGGATTGCCCGTCATAAGGAACATCTTAGTGTGGCTATTTACATGGGCGTAGGAATTTTGAATTTGAATGAAATTTCCGTTGCGGCTGCTCATCGTTCGCTACCGGCTAACGACTTTGATGTATAAATATTTTTCTAACCATTGACAAGTATAGCTTGGGAGTGGTATAGTATCTGAGTACATTAAAGACAAGTAGAGGCCATCCGCTTCTCACCTGCATTCAAGGGATGTTGGGTATGATATTGATCAATTACGGATGGCGTATGCCATCCGTTTTTATTTTACTCTATCTTGGAGGTGAATATTATCAGTAAGGAAACTCCGCGCATAAATGAAGAAATTCGTGCTCGCGAAATTCGGGTTGTCGGTGAAGACAATGAACAATTAGGTATTATGTCAGTTCGTGATGCACTGGCTTTAGCGGAAGAGAAAGATCTCGATCTTGTTGAAGTTGCCCCTAATGGCAAACCGCCGGTATGTCGTATAATGAACTATGGTAAATATCGCTATGAGCAACAAAAACGTGAGAAGGAAGCAAAGAAAAAACAAAAGGTTATTACCTTGAAGGAAGTAAAGTTGCGCCCCCATATTGAAGATCATGATTTTTATGTGAAGATGAAAAATGCCCAAAAGTTTTTAGGGGAAGGCAATAAAGTTAAAGTAACGATTATGTTCCGTGGTCGTGAATTAAGTCATCCGGAACTGGGACAAAATGTTTTGATACGCTTTGCAAAAGAACTGGAAGATCTAGCTATAGTAGAAAAGGCAGCTAAATTAGAGGGAAAGAATATGACCATGATTTTAGCTAGCAAATCATAATTTAGGAGGATTTATATTATGCCAAAAATTAAAACTCGTCGTGCAGCGGCGAAACGTTTCGTAGCAACAGGTAGTGGTGAATTCAAGCGCTCCAAAGCGTTCAAGAGCCATATTTTGGAGAAAAAATCCCCAGCTCGTAAACGCAATCTTCGTAAAGCAACACTTGTAAGCAAATCTGATTACAAGCGCGTTGTGAAAATGTTACCTTACGCTTAATAGCGAATTATGAATATTGGAGGAATTGAATCATGGCAAGAGTTAAAAAGGGTGTTACTGCCCATGCACGTCATAAAAAAATCTTAAAGCTGGCTAAAGGATATCGTGGTACGAGAAGTCGCCTTTTCAAAAAAGCAAATGAGTCCGTAATGAAAGCATTGTTTTATGCTCGTCGTGACCGTCGTGCTAAAAAAGGTGAGTTCCGCAAACTTTGGATCGCACGTATCAATGCAGCCGCACGCATGAACGGTATGAGCTATAGCCGTTTCATCAGCGGTTTGACAAAGGCCGGTGTTACGGTAAATCGTAAAATGTTGGCTGATTTAGCCGTACATGATCAGGCAGCCTTTGCAAAATTGGTTGAATTGGCAAAAGCTCAATAGTTTAGAAAAAGATGGGAGAAAACCCGCTAAGCCTTGTCTTAGCGGGTTTTTTACGTATGGATGTTTAGAAAAGATTTATGAAATACCTATCTTTGTTTAGACAATATACATATTTTTGTAGTAAAATGAGAAAAATATATAGTTTTTATGTGATGTTTGATATAACATTGCATGGATAGGCGGTATAACATTGAAGAGAAACATTGTCCTTATAGGCTCTATGGGAAGCGGAAAAAGCCATATAGGGCGTAACTTGGCAGAATCGCTGGGGTGGCAATTTGTAGATACCGATCGAATGTTGGAAAATAGATATAACATGCCTATAGCTGAAGTATATAGGTATTTGGGGGAAAAAGGATTTCGTCAGGCAGAAAGAGAGCTCTTGCGATGGGTTAGCCGTTATCACGAAGCGGTTATTTCTTATGGTGGGAACTTTACTATTGATGTGCGTACCATAAAATGGCTGCAACGATATTCTTATGTTATTGTTCTTAAGGCAACGGAACATCGATTGGTGTCTCGCGTTCGTAGGCGTATCGGAAAAAGGCCGACCATGGATTATACGGATGTGGCAGGCTTTGTTCGTACTATGCTAAGAACTTGGAAGCCTCTTTATAAACGGTGCGATTATGTTCTTGATACAACTTATGGTGACAGAGTAGACTTGATAGGTCAAATACAGGAAGAAATAAAAAGACAGAATGTAATATTCAAGAAACGAAGAAAGGTCGTGCGCCATGAATCCCATTAAGAATATAGCGGTTTTAACCAGTGGCGGAGATGCACCGGGCATGAATGCGGTGATAGGAGCCGTTACGAGAGCGGCTATCTATGAAGGCATAGATGTGTTCGGTGTAGAACGGGGCTATTGGGGATTGCTGACCGAAGAGATACATCCTTTGCTTCGGCGCGAAGTTGGTGGAATTATTCACAAAGGTGGTACCGTACTAAAGACAGCCCGTTGTGAAGAGTTTATGGAAATAAAGAATCAAAAAAGAGCCTTAGAGGCTCTTAAAGATAAAGGTGTGGATGCATTGGTTGTGATCGGTGGAGATGGGTCTATGCGTGGAGCCATGGCATTGTCGGCTTTGGGGTTGCCTACCGTTACCATTCCCGGAACAATTGATAATGATATGTGTGGAACAGATTATACCATCGGCTTTGATACGGCAGTTAACACCATATTGGATGCGGTGAACAAAGTACGGGATACTACATCGGCCCATGAAAGAGTGGCGGTAGTAGAAGTTATGGGGCGTGCTTCCGGTCACTTGGCTTTACATGCCGGGGTGGCCTGCGGTGCAGAGGCGGTATTGCTACCGGAATGCCCGATTCCACTATTGGATTTATGCGATCACTTATATAAGACACATAAAAACGGAAAAACCCACAGCATTGTACTGGTTGCAGAGGGAGCCTATAGTGGTTATGAAGTAGCTAACTTTATCAAGGAAAAGACCTATTTAAAGCCTAGCGTAACTGTATTGGGATATTTACAAAGAGGGGGATCTCCTACGGCAAAGGATTCTATTATGGCGGCCCGTATGGGGGCTAAAGCGGTTGATTGCCTAATCCGTGGGGAATATGCACACTTAGTTGGGTCAAAGAACAATGAAATTATTTCGCTTTCCTATGAGGAAGCAATGAAAAGAAAAACCCCTATAGATAAGTATCTATATGAGTTAATCGGTGTTTTAGGAATTTAATAGGAGTATTATATGTGGAGAAGTAAAAAAGTATGGGGCATTATTGCCGCAATTATATTAGTTGTAGCAGGTGGTTGGTATTTTTGGACAACAAAACAGGATGCCGAAAAGGTGAATTATACGACAGGAAAGGTAGAAAAAGGTACTATCAGTATTGTTGTGGATGCAACCGGAACTATTAATCCCGTTACATATGTTGATGTATCTACCAACGTTTCGGGTCAGCTTAAGGAAGTGCTGGTAAAAGAGAACCAGGTGGTTAAGCAAGGGGATACCATCGCGTTAATTGATGATCGATCCTTAAAAGCACATGCCGATAAGGCTTATGCTACTCTCGTGAACGCACAAGCAGACTTCCAGAGGTACGAAACGCTCTATAAACAGGGAGCGGTTGCTGCACAAGCCTATGATAATGCACTTTTGACATTGCAACAGGCACAGGCCACATATGATGATGCCGCCTCTTCTCTGTCTGATACTACTATTACGGCACCTATGGACGGAACGGTTATTGGCGAGCCTTTAAAAGCGGGACAAACGGTGTCACAGGGCCTATCCAGCCAGATGATTATTGCTACTATTGCTGACTTAAGCGATTTGGAAATATACCTGACAATTGATGAAACTGATATCGGAAATATTGCGGAGGGACAAAAAGTAACATTTACCGTGGATGCTTTCTCCGGGGAAACCTTTAATGGCGTTGTAGATAGCATTTCCAAAGGGAAAAAGGGAGAAATGGGAACAACCAGTAGCACCGTTGTGTATTATACGGTAAAAGTTAAGATTCCATCCAATGAGAGCGGTAAACTGTTGCCTTCTATGACTGCAAGGGCGTCTATTCACGGTAAAGAGGCAAAAGATACGCTATTGGTTCCGCTAACGGCTATTCGCAGCGATAGAAGCGGTGACTTCGTATACATGATTAATAACGGAAAAGCAGAGAAGAAATACATAAAGCTTGGCATAACGGGAGAAACGGCAATCCAAGTGCTGGAAGGTTTAAAAGAGGGGGATGAAATCGTTGTGAGTGGTGATGTAGGAAATACTTCTACCAGTAGCACCGCGGTTCGAGGCCCCATCTAGGTGAACGTTATGAAAGAAAAAGTAATCGAACTTAAGGATATTACTCGTGTTTATCAGAACGGAAAACTATCTGTTCCGGTTCTTCACGGCATAGATTTGACTATTTATAATGGCGAATTTTCATCTATTATGGGTCCTTCCGGATCCGGTAAATCTACTTTGATGAACATTTTAGGTTGCTTGGATCGACCTACCTCAGGCTCTTATCGTCTGGATGGGAGCGAAGTGGCATCTTTGTCTGACGATGAATTGGCCTTTGTGCGTAATAAAAAGATTGGATTTGTTTTTCAAAGTTTTAATTTGCTTACGAAATTGACGGCCCTAGAAAATGTGGCACTTCCCATGATTTATGCAGGTGTCGACAAGGTATCACGACGAGAGCGGGCCACCAGGTTATTGTCTGATTTAGGGTTGGGAGAGCGTTTGGACCATTTGCCTTCCGAGCTTAGTGGCGGACAGCGTCAGCGCGTTGCCATTGCTCGCTCGTTAGCCAATGATCCGGCCATTATTATGGCGGATGAGCCGACAGGAAACTTGGATTCCAAGTCCAGCCTCGATGTGATGAATATTTTTACGGCTCTTCACAAAGAAGGAAGAACTATCATCTTGGTAACGCATGAAGCGGATATTGCCGAATTTGCCGGCAGACATATTGTGCTACGTGATGGTTATATAGTATCCGGTGAAGGAGGTGCTGCTCATGTTTAAAGAGGGCTTTTTAATGGCATGGCAGTCCTTAATTGCCAACAAGTTGCGTACATTATTAACTATGCTGGGAATCATTATCGGTGTGGCGGCGGTTATCGCATTGGTATCTATCGGTTATGGTGTCCGTTCGCAGATAGAAAGTTCTATTTCAAGTTTGGGTAGCAATTTGCTCATGGTTTTTCCCGGTGCTCCGAGAACGCCGGGCGTAAGGCCTCTAGCAGGAACGGAAGAAACCTTAAAGGTTAAAGACTATTTGGCTATTAAAAACTTGCCTAATGTAGCTACTGTATCTCCGGTGGTAAGAAAGTCCTATTTACTTGTGTATAAAAGTAAAAACTGGACGACTTCGGTAACCGGTGTTAATGCGGAATTTCAAGAGGTGAATAACTGGGAAACGAAAAGCGGACGCTTTTTGTCGGAACTTCAAATAGAGCGAAGAGAGCGTGTAGCTGTTATCGGTGCTACCGTGGCGGAGGAACTTTTCGGAACTGATGATCCTCTGGGAAAACAGATTCGTATTAATAACGATCCCTTTACTGTTATCGGAGTGCTTGGTTCTAAGGGGTCGGGAAGCTTTGGCAATGACCAGGATGACGTAGTTTATATTCCATATACCACAGCTATGGAACGCATGGCAGGGATTGATTACCTAGGGTCTATTTATGTAAGTGGGAAGGAAGGGACCAATTTAGACCTCCTTCAGAAAGATGTGGAGAACTTGCTTCGTGTGCGACACGGTATCGACTCCTCTAAGGAGGCGGATTTTAATGTGCGAAACATGGAGTCCGTTATGGAAACTATGCAGGAAACAACGGCGACATTGACATTATTTTTAGGTGCCATAGCGGCCATTTCACTTGTAGTCGGGGGTATAGGCATTATGAATATTATGCTCGTATCTGTAACGGAGCGCACGAGAGAAATAGGCGTTAGAAAGGCTTTAGGGGCTACCTATAGAACCATTATGACGCAGTTTTTAATTGAGGCAATTGTAATCAGCTTAATCGGTGGCTTAATCGGTGTTTGTATGGGCATCGGATCTTCCAAGCTTATTTCTGCGGTATCCGAGATGCAGACTATTGTTTCCGTAGGGCCTATTATTTTATCCTTCGGATTTTCTATGGCTATAGGCTTAATATTCGGTATTTATCCGGCTAGAAAAGCGGCAAAATTGAATCCTATTGATGCATTACATTACGAATAATGATGTGTTTCAAGTATGGGAGAGATTTGTCCCTTTTGCATTTGGAAAAACAAGCGATATCAATTATGGGGGAAACAAGCCACCTAAAAACGGTGAAGTGGATTATAAGATAATAGGGGAATGTATGGGTGAACAAAATAGTTATTTAAGAAATGCTGCTATGGATGAAGAACTATGTGAAAAGTTTACGAGACTTTTACATACTAACGGTTTTGATAAAATGATGGGATTTGAGGTATCCTATGTAGAACCGGGATATACGGAGATATTATTTTATGTTCATCCGGAATATCACAGTAATTCTCGAGGAAGGGCACATGGAGGAGCTATAGTGGGCTTTTCCGATACAGCCTTGGGTGCGGCCTGTTTTAGCCTAGGAAAAGCGGTAAACACCATAGATATCAATGGAAATTATCTGAGCTTTGTTAAAGCTGGAACCTCTATTTTGGCTAAAAGTCGTGTTATCCACAACGGAAAGACCACAATGGTAGCAGAAGTAGAAATCTATGACGAAAAAAATAAACTTGTATATTCGGGTAGAGGGACTTTTTTCGTCAGAGAACCTTTTGACTTGCATGGATAAGTTTAGTATACTATTCGGTGAGAATATAGGGCGATGATAAAATCGACATGCAGTACGAGAATTAACAGAGAATGAAGGAAAGGTGGAAGCTTCATATTTCTTATGCATTGTCTTTCCTTTTGGAGCCATGAGTTGAACTAGGAGTAGGCTCATCGTTTGTCCGCGTTAAGGATATTGAGTACTAATTAGGGTGGTACCGCGAATGTTGACCTTCGCCCCTTTGTGGGTGGAGGTCTATTTTTTAGGAGGATATGATTGATGAAAGAACAAGTAGAACAACTGAAACGAGAAGCATTTCAGGCAATTCGACAACTATCGTCACTAGAGGAGTTACAAGGTATACGCATTCATTATTTGGGGAAAAAGGGGGAACTTACCGCTTTATTAAAAGGGCTGGGACAATTGCCTGCGGAAGAAAGACCTAAAGTCGGTGCTTTGGTAAATGAGGCGCGCATTGAAATAGAAGGTGAAATGGATAAAAAGCAAGGTTTATTGGAACAATCTGCTTTAGCAAACAAGCTAATTAATGAAAAGATTGACATTACTCTTCCGGGGAGACATGTAAGGAAGGGATATGCCCATCCGTTAACACAAACATTGGAATTGGTAGAGGATTATTTTTTACACCTGGGCTATACGGTTGCTGAAGGACCGGAAGTGGAAGCGGATTATTATAATTTTGAGTCACTTAATTTTCCCGCAGATCATCCGGCTAGAGATATGCAGGATTCCTTCTATATTACGGATTCAATTTTACTACGTACCCATACATCGCCCGTACAGGCAAGAACTTTACAGGCACATAAACCCAATGAACCTGTGCGAATCATTGCACCTGGAAAGGTGTATCGATGGGACTACGATGCTACCCATTCCCCTGTATTTCACCAAGTAGAAGGACTTGTTGTGGATGAGAATATAACATTTTCCGACTTAAAGGGGACACTTGAACATTTTCTAAGGTATGTTTTCGGTGACGATACCAAGGTTCGTTTTCGGGCAAGCTTCTTTCCTTTTACGGAGCCTAGCGCGGAAGTGGATATTTCATGCGTTATGTGCGCCGGAGAAGGATGTCGTGTGTGCTCACACACCGGGTGGCTGGAAATCCTCGGTTGCGGCATGGTGCATCCCAATGTGCTGACTTTAAACGGTTACAATCCTGAAAAAGTTAAAGGATTTGCTTTTGGTATGGGGATTGAGCGCATTACCATGTTGTTGTATGGAATTGATGATTTAAGGTTGTTCTTTGATGATGACTATAGATTCTTACAGCAGTTCTAATAATTGAGAAAGCCTAAAAAGCCTTTGACATGGGAGGATATAAAATGAAAGCAAGTTTATTGTGGATGCAGGATTATGTGCCGGTAAATAGGGAAAATCCTGCACAAGAGCTAGCGGATAAATTAACGATGGCGGGAATTCCCGTAGAGAAAGTTGTGGTACTGGATAAAGGGTTGGAGCGCATCTACACAGGGCAAATAGTCAAAATTGAGGCACATCCTGATGCAGATAAGTTGCGTGTTTGTACAGTTGCCTGTGTGGAAGAAGGTATTTCTGTAGAAAAACAGATTGTTACTGCTGCAACTAATGTTGCAGAAGGACATATAGTTCCCGTAGCATATCATAAGTCTCGTTTAGCTGATGGGACGGTTATAAAAAAAGGAAAGCTACGTGGCGTTGTTTCCGAAGGGATGTTCTGTTCTATAGCTGAACTTGGCATCAGTAAGGACCAAGTTCTTCCCGAACAAGGAGAAGGTATTTATATATTGCCCGAGGACACACCTATAGGTGCGGATATACGAGATGTATTGGATTTGTTTGATGTGGTCTATGAATTTGAGCTTACTCCCAATCGAGCGGATTGCTTTTCCATGGTGGGGTTAAGCCGGGAAATGGCCGTTTTGACTGATGAAAAAGCAAGTCTTCCTCTTGTAGAAGTAGAGGAATCGGAGGACTCTATTGAGGGACGAGTGAGCATTGATATAGCAGATGAAACGCTTTGCCATCGATTTACGGCAAGGTTGGTAGAGGGGGTAAATATAGGGCCTTCTCCTCTTTGGATGCAAAATCGCTTACGTGCAGCAGGCGTTAGGCCTATTAATAATGTGGTGGATGTGACAAATTACGTAATGCTTGAGCTTGGGCAACCCATGCATGCGTATGATTACGATTGCGTAAAAGGACATACATTGACAGCACGTCCGGCGAAAGAGGGAGAAACTATAAAGACTTTGGACGGATCTACTCGTACACTGCTTCCGTCTATGCTTGTTATTGCCGATGAAGAAAAAGCGGTTGGTGTGGCAGGTGTTATGGGCGGCTATGACAGTGAAGTAACGGAGAAGACAAGTTCGGTATTATTAGAGGCGGCTATATTTAAAGGTTCTTCCGTGAGAAAAACAGCGAGGGCTCTCGGCATGCGTTCTGAAGCCTCCGGACGCTTTGAACGAGGCGTGAATCCGGCCTATACTTTACTTGCGATAGATCGGGCGGCACAGTTATTAAAGCAAATTTGTCCTGCTGCAAAAGTGGCACAGGGAGTTATAGATGTATACCCGGTTAAACGGGAAAATCGGACCATCTCCTTTACGGCGGATCAGATTAATTCGTATCTAGGCACATCTATTTCGGTAGAAGAAATGAGAACTATTTTAGAGAAACTTTTCTTCGAGGTAGAGGTTAAAGGCGGCGGTATATTTGTAGTCCGTGTTCCGTCCTGGCGTGATGATGTGGAGGGGATGGCGGATATCAGTGAAGAAATCGCCCGCATTTACGGATATAAGAATATTGTTGCTACGATACCGACTGCAACCTTGGACAGCGGCGTCTTGAGTTTACATAAAATATATGCCAGAAAGATTGCCAAAAACCTGCAAAAAAGTGGGCTGTCCGAGATTTTAACATTTAGCTTTATGCATCACAGCCAATTGGAAAAACTGTTATTAGAACCTGCGGATGAGCGATATACGGCGGTTCCTATATTGAACCCTATTTCAGAGGAGTTCCCTCTACTTAGAACATCCTTAATTCCCAGTGTGCTTGAGGCGACAGTACGCAATCGAGCAAAGAAAAATGAAAATCTTTGGTTTTTCGAAACCGGATCCGTATACAAGCCAAAGTCATTACCTATTACGGAATTACCGATAGAGTCTATGATGACGGCCGGTGTTATGGTCGGTGTAGCGGAAGATGATTCTTGGCTTAAAACCTCGAGGGAAACAGACTTTTATGATGTTAAAGGGGTAGTGGATTCTCTTTTAGATGCTCTTAGAATCCCCTCTTTTACGGTTGAACGTGGCGGAGAATCATATTTGCATCCCGGTGTCAGCGCCACATACAAGATAAATGATATAGTTATTGCTCGGTTCGGAAGATTGCATCCCAAAGTGGCTATGAACTATGATGTGCCTGAAAATACGTATGTGTTTGAAATTTATATAGACACTATTATCAATCAGCCGCAAAGAGTCGCTCGCTATACTCCGCTCAGCAAATTTCCGGGCATTACTCGAGACTTGGCTATCGTGAGCCCCAAAGAGGTTATGCACGAGGAGATTATAGATATTATTTACGAAAAAGGTGGCCCCTATTTAGAGAAAGCCTATATTTTTGATGTCTATGAAGGGGCACATATAGAGGAAGGATTTAATAGTAAGGCCTACTCCCTAGCATTCAGATCTAAAGAAGGAACCTTGACGGATTCGGACATAGAAGGCTATATTCAAGCAATAATTTTGTCATTGGGAGAAAAGAATTGTAAACTTAGATAGAAAATATGAAAAGCAATTCATAGGTCTTTTTGGCCGTATGAATTGCTTTTTCGCCCCTGCGGGGGAAATATAGGTAGACATAAAAATTAAAGGTAGAAGAATTATTTGAGGATATAGATGATGGAATTGTTAGCACCAGCGGGAACAATGAAAAATTTTATGGCTGCACTGGAAGCAGGAGCAGATGCTGTTTTTTTGGGCGGAAAACTGTTTAATGCCAGAGCCAGCGCCGGAAACTTCGACTTAGAGGAGCTAAAAAAAGCCGTAAGGATCGCTCATCTTTTGGGAGTGGCCGTACATGTTACGGTTAATATTCTTGTAGGCGACAAGGAGCTGGAAGCTGTAAAGGAGTATGTTCGTCAGCTTGATCGTATCGGTGTTGATGCCATTATCGTACAGGATTTGGCCGTTGCCCGTATTGCACAAGAGGTGGCTCCAAATTTACCGCTTCACGGAAGCACGCAGATGACGGTGACTAACCTGGATACAGTCAAGTATTTAGGTCGTTTAGGCTTTACGCGTGTTGTTCTTGCAAGAGAGCTGAGTTTGGAAGAAATAGATTATATTTGCAAAAATACGGATGTAGAAATAGAAGTGTTTATTCATGGAGCCCTTTGTATTTGTTATTCCGGACAATGCTTTATGAGTAGTTTTATTGGAGGAAGAAGTGGAAATAGAGGTGCTTGTGCACAGCCTTGCAGAAAACCATATGAGCTCCTTAATAGTAAGAATGAGTCCTTGTTACCATCCAATCAGGCTTATATTATGAGCCCCAAAGATCTTAACAGCGGAGAGTTTATAGATTCTTTACTAAAGGCCGGAGTAGCATCCTTTAAAATTGAAGGCCGAATGAAGCAGGTATCATATGTGAAAGCTGTGGTAGGGGCTTATCGGGCGATAATTGACAATCAGGGAAAAGCAAAAAAGGAAGACTTGAAACGGTTGGAAGAGGGCTTTAATCGCGGCTTTTCACAGGCCTATTTAAAAAACTGTCCGGGCAAAGAGATGATGACTATTGCAACTCCCAATAATCAGGGGAAATTAATCGGAGAAGTCCACTGCTCAGATAAAGGCTTGTTTATTTCTTCGTCAGAAAGGCTGGAAGAAGGGGATCTATTGAAGATAATTACTTCGAAGGATGAGGTACATTATATTTCTGTAAGCTCATCATGGAAGTATCTAATGTCACAGTATAGAGCACCTATTTTCGGAGCATATAAGGGAAAAGCTTACAAAGCGGCTTCGGGAAAAGAAGAAAAAAACGAAGTGACACTATCTTCTTTTTCGAGAAAGATTTCTGTTTATGCCTATTTAGAAGGTAAGGAAGGGGAACCGGTTTCTCTTACTTTGCTAACCGATAAAGGGAAGAGCGTTACCGTTTATGAGGACTATCTGTTGCAAAGAGCAAGGACGGCGCCCACATCTTTAGAAAAAGTAACGGAACAACTCAACCGAATGGGAAATACTGTTTTTTCTCTTAAAGAGGTCTATGTGCCGGAAGGAGCATATATGTGGCCGGCCAGTGTGCTGAACGGACTACGAAGAAAGGCAGTAGAGTCATTGGAGCAAGTGTTAATCGAAGAATATGACAAGGGGGCCAGAAAAAACAGAAAGAAATGCGAAACTCGCCGCTTTACTCCCCGAAAAGCTTGGGAGGAAGCAGTTGTGAGTGTACGTGCCGATGAATGGGAACAGGTGAAAGCTGCCGTCGAGGGAGGCGCCGGAAAAATCATTTTTGGAGGCGATCGGTTTAATCGGATTCCCTATAGCTTGGATATATACAGAAAAGTAGTGGCTTACTGTAAAGAACATGGGGTCTGGATTTCTCTTTCTACGCCTCGTATTGTAAGGGAAAAAGAAGTTAACGTTTATAAGGAAACATTTACAGCTATGGTGAAGGCAAGCCCGGATAGTATATCTATACACTTTTTAGGAGCACTCCAATGGATGGAAGAATTAGATTTTGATGGTCAGATAGAAGTAGATACAAGTTTAAACTGCTTTAATCAAGAGAGCCTTATGTTTTGGAAAGATAAAGGCGCATTTAGTGTTGCTGTTTCTCATGAAATGACATTAGGGCAAATCCGAATGATAGGAAAGACATCATCGATTCCGCTAGAGGCGACCGTACAGGGAGAAAACGAACTCATGGTTTCAGAGTACTGTGTTATCGGTAGCTTTTTAGGAACCGGAGAAAAAGGAAACTGCCCGAGACCTTGCGTTAAAAATCACTACTTTCTAAGGGACATGAAAGGGGAGATATTTCCGCTAAGAACGGATCCGTACTGCCGGATGCATATTATGAATAGCAAAGAACTTGATATGAGTCCCTATGTGAAGGAGCTGATGGATGCAGGAGTTAAAATTCTCCGCATTGAGGGAAGAGGCCGAAGTAGAGACTATATTTTAACGATGGTTGACAGGTATAATAGGATAATAAAAGGAGAAAACGTAGTTACTGAAAAAAAACAGCAAGGGATTACGAGAGGCCATTATTTTAAAGGGATTTTTTGATATAGGAGTAACTCATGAAGTGTGAAACTGTCCTTGGTTTTGAGGAGATAAAAAGGAGATTGGTTGATCATTGCTCTTCTCTTAATGCGAAAGAAATTGCGATGAATTTGAAACCGATGACGGATATAGAAAAAATTAAAGAAGCCCTAAACGAGACGCAAGAGGCATATATTTCCTACCACCGGGAGGTGGAACAACCCATTGGAGGAACAAGGGATATCAGAAGAGCTTGTAAAAAAAGCCGAAAAGATATGGTACTTACCCAGGAAGAGTTTATTGACATTAGCAACTCTCTTTATGCTTATAGGAGGATGAAAAAATTCTTTTTGGAAAAGTATGCTTCCTATCCGCTGTTGACTTTGTGGGTACAGGACATGGATACGCATGACAAGTTGGAAAAGAAACTTTCATCCGTATTTGACAAAAAGGGGGTATTACAAGACAATGCATCTCCTAAATTGTCACAGTTACGTATGCGTATTATCAATTTAAAGGAACGATTAAAAATTGAGTTGCAACATATTTTGCAAGATAAGGATAATCAGAAATATTTCCAGGAAACATTGGTGACGCAGAGAAATAACAGATACGTTATTCCCGTAAAGCAGGAATATCGGTATGTTTTTGAAGGGATTATTCATGACAAATCTTCTACCGGAGCAACACTTTATATTGAGCCCATGAAGATGGTACAACTTAACAATGATTTGCAAGAAGTACTGGCAGAAGAGGAAAAAGAGATACAGCGGATTTATCGCATTTTATCGGAAGAGATAAAGAAATATAGTGCTTCTCTTTTGGCTGCCTCCGAATGTGTGAGTCATGTTGAGTTTGTTTATGGTAAAGCTGCTTTAGCCATAGAGCAAAGCGGTGTGGCAGCTATTATAAAGGATGAGCAGGAGGTAAATTTAATAAAGGCCAGACATCCGCTTATTCCCGCAGAGTCGGTAGTACCGATTGATATTTCGGTAGGAAAAGGCTACAAAATTTTGTTGATTACAGGATCCAATACAGGGGGAAAGACTGTTTCTCTAAAAACCTTGGGACTTTTAGCTCTGATGAATCAAGCGGGATTATTTATTCCCGCCGCCCAAGGGTCTGAATTACCTGTATTTACATCCATTTACGCGGATATTGGAGATGAGCAGAGTATAGAGGAAAATCTCAGTACTTTTTCGGCTCATATGACGCAAATTGTAGAGATTTTAAATGAAGTGGGGCCCAAGGATTTAGTTCTTCTTGATGAATTGGGATCCGGTACCGATCCGGAAGAGGGAAGTGCATTAGCGGTGGCTATTCTCGATTATTTCAGAAAACTCGGACCTTGTATGATGGTAACCACGCATTATAATGAACTCAAAAACTATGCATATCATACAGAAGGTGTGGAAAATGGACATGTGGAGTTCGATGAAGAAACATTAAAGCCTCTTTATCGACTTTATATCGGCGTAGCGGGGAGTAGCCATGCTTTGAGTATAGGGCGGCGTTTGGGTCTTCCCGAAGAAATAATCATACAAGCGGGGGAATATAAAAAAGGGGCACGTCACGGAGATATGGATCAGCTCTTACAAGTGCTTAATGAACAATTGCATCAAGCACAGGTAAAGGATGAACAGTTACAGATAGAGCTGGAGAAATCTAGGAAAATTCGCATTGACTTGGAAAGAGAAAAGAAAAAACTGGAAGAAAAAAAGAGGAAGATTATTGAAAAAGCACAGGAAGAAGCACTAACTCTTAAGCGATCTTTGCGAATAGAAAGCGAACAGATAATCAAAGAATTGAAAGACAGCTTCAACGAAGGCAATGATGCTAAAAGACAACGGCGCATCCAGGAGGCGAGAAAAGCGGTAGCCGGTATAGAAGTTCCCCATATATCCGGAGAAGAGAGGAGACTTCTTGGAGCAGAGGATTTAGTAGTAGGAGCCGTTGTATATATTGTTAACCTTCAATCTTTGGGAACGGTTATTTCCATACAGGGAAAGCGAATTCAGGTGGATGTTAACGGGTTAAAAGCAATGGTGAGTCCGGAAGATTTGCGAATGGCCACTCGTGAAGAAACGAATAAGGAATTGCGCGAGATGTCACCACGGATTAGGGAACGAAAGAGATCGGGGCTGGCTGTGCTTCGACAACAACAGGCATCAACAGAGCTTAATATAATTGGACAAACGGTTGATTCCGCTGTCATTGAAGTGGGAAGATTTATTGATCAAGCACTGTTGGCCGGCATCAGTCCGGTGCGCATTATTCACGGAAAAGGAGCGGGCGTTCTCCGTGCAGGGGTACAGGATTATTTAAAGTCTTTGCCCATGGTGGTGCGTTTTGAACAAGGTGGTTATGATGAAGGTGGAGCCGGAGTTACTATTGTTTACCTGAAATAACTGCACTGGTGGGAAAAATAGCCAAAATATGATATAATTCAATGATACTAGTCGAAACTTAGCTAGAAAATTATGTAAGAACCGAGGTATAAATATGAGCCTGTTGAAATCATCAAAAAAAACAGCATCAAGAAAGAATCAGTCCTCTTCTATAAAAAAAGCGGGAGTTGTTGTTTTTCTCCTGTTCATGATTATAGTTGTAGGAGCGGGCTGCGGATTTATCGGTGCTACGATGCAAAGTCTTCCGGATGTGGGAACGGTAAAGCCCGCTGCGTCTTCCCAAATTTTTGATGTTAAGGGAAACCTGCTGACAACGGTACACGCTACGGAAAATAGATTGCCGGTAAAAATCAGCGATATTCCCAAAAACCTTCAAAATGCTTTTGTGGCTACGGAAGATGTGCGCTTTTACAGTCACCACGGTATTGATCCTCAAGGAATTTTGCGCGCTATCTGGGTAAATATCATAAGGCAAGGAGTTTCGGAGGGTGGCAGTACTATTACACAGCAGTTGGCAAGAAACGCATTCCTTTCACAAGATCGCACTCTGAAAAGAAAAGTGCAGGAAGCACTCTTAGCCATTGAAATCGAGAGAAAATATACGAAGCAAGAAATTTTGGAAATGTATATGAACCAAATTTATTTTGGTCAGGGAGCCTATGGGGTACAGACGGCATCTCAGATTTATTTTGGTAAGGACGTGAAGGACTTAACTTTGGCGCAAGCATCTATTTTAGCAGGACTGCCACAGAGTCCTAACTATTATTCCCCTTTTAATAATCTAAAAGCGGCAAAACAAAGACAGGCAATTGTGCTTGATCAAATGGCAAAATACGGCTATATTTCGCAAGCCACTGCGGATGAGGCAAAAAAAGAAGATATTGGACTTTTGAGTAAGCCGAATTCGAAGCATAGCTATAGTGAAGCGGGATATTTTATTGACTATATTATTGCCCTCGTTTCGGAAAAGTATGGAGACGATGCAATTTACAAGGATGGATTAAAGATTTATACCACTTTGGATCAAGATATGCAAAATGCGGCAGAAGCAGCTATGACGGAACTTCCAACTTACTACACGGATAAGAACGGTATTCAACAGCCGCAAGGTGCTTTAGTAGCTATTAATCCAAAGAATGGATATATTGTTGCCATGGTCGGAGGGCGAGGAACAGATTCCTTTAACCGTGCGG